>CAJZGQ010000032.1 GCA_916048115.1 uncultured Streptococcus sp.
CTAAATCGTTAGGTCGGGTAACTGGCGCGGGGGTTCGAATCCCCCATTCTCCGTATAATTTCGAAGTTTGAGATATTATCTCAAACTATTTTTTATATTTTTGAAGGTCTTTTCTATGTTCTTGAATCGTTTCTTAAAAATTTTTAGTTTGGTGTTTGTTTTGACTGTTTCAGGAATTTTATTTCTTTTTCCATCTGTTAGAACTTCAATTGTTTTAAAATCCTCCGATCTGTTAGCTATTGTTGATAAGGCTGTATCGGTACCATTTGTTCTTGTTGAATCTAAGGCAAATGATTTAAAAAAATTATCTGAATTAAATGATGAAAACCGCTCTTTAAAGTCACGTCTTTATCAAAAGGATATTGACCAGTCAAAACTTAGTCGTTTGGAATCAGAAAATAAGGAATTGAAAGATTTGATCTCAATCAAAAATTCTGTATCTGGTTCTAAACATGTTGTTAGTGAGATTATTGACCGTAATTATAGTTCTTGGGATCAGGAATTTGTAATTGATAAAGGTAGTTTAGATGGAATTACTGATTCTATGTTTGTTCTCTCATCTGGCGGGGTCATTGGTGTAGTAGATAGTACTGAGAAAAATTCTAGTAAAGTGAAATTATTGGTTGAAGATACTATTTCTTCACAACACCTGACATTTAGAATTGAGAGTCAAGGTCAATCTATTTTTGCTTTATTAAATGGTTATGACGAGAAGACGGGTGAGTTTCGGTTGTTGCAAATTGGAGATCCAGTTGAAATTAAAAAAGGATCTCTGGTTTCAACAAGTGGTTTAGGAAAATATAAGAGTAGTGACTTACCTCTTGGGACTGTGACTTCCACTCAAAAGGTATCTGATCAGTTAGGGCAAGAAATTCGTGTGAAACCAAAGGCTAATTTAGATGTCAATCGTTATGTACTATTGATTGGAGAGTAGTGTGAAAGTAATACGTAAGTACCATTTTTTCCCTTTATTCTTGTTTATATCTTTATTTGTTGATGGGCAAATCTCTTTTATTATGTCTCGTTTCAGTCCAAGCTCCTTTGAACCTACTTCATTTTTATTTCTATATGGTTTTATGTTACTGAGCCTCTATTTCTCGGAGATAGCTAGTATTTGGTTGGGAATCCTCTTTGGTTTTTGTTTTGATGTGTATTTTTTACGCACTATAGGAATTGCCTTCCTAGTCTTCCCTTTATTACAGGTGATTTTTTATCGGTGTAATCAGATTATTTTGGTCAATCGATTGACTCGTTTTTTTACATTTTTATTATCGATTCTAATATTTCAGACTTCAACCAATCTTCTTCTGGTTATTTTTATTGGTATAAAATTCAACTGGATTACTCTAATTATCTATCAAATTGCGCCTAGTTTAATTTTGAATGTGCTTCTAATGATCGTATTACAGCCTTTACTTGAAAAGATTTATTTATAAACTCGAAATAAAAATGTAACAATAGCGTAATATAAATTTTCAAAAAATTTGTTATACTAGTTAGTGTCTTATTAGAAAGGGAAAATTTATCTAATGAAGAAAAAATTATTTGCCACAATCTTATTGAGTACAGTTGCTTTATCACAAGGTGCTGTCGTAGCTGGTGTATCAGCTGATTCAACAGATGATAAGATTGCTGCTCAAGATAACAAAATCAATAGTATTAATCAACAACAACAAAGTGCACAAGCTCAGGTAGATCAAATCCAAGGTCAAGTATCTGAAATTAAACAACAACAAGAAAATCTTCAAGCTGAAAATGACCGTTTGAATGAAGAATCTGAACGATTGTCAGCTGAGATCGATGAGTTGTCAAAAAATATTGTTGCTCGTCAAGAATCACTTGCAAATCAAGCACGTAGTGCTCAAACAACTGGAACTGCAACAAGCTATATTAATGCGATTGTTAGCTCTGGATCTTTGACAGAAGCTATCTCACGTATTTCTGCTATGAATGAAATTGCAGATGCTAACAACAAAATGTTGCAAGAGCAAAAACGTGATAAAGAAGATATTGCACAAAAACAAAAAGAAAACAACGACGCTATCAATACTGTTATTGCAAATAAACAGCAATTAGAAGATGATGCGCAAGCTTTGTCAACTAAAGAAGCTGAGTTGAAAGTGGCACAATTGAATTTGGCAGCTGAAAAATCATCTGCTGAAAACGAAAAGAACGCTTTGTTGCAACAAAAAGCTGAAGCTGAAAAAGCGGCAGCGGCAGCGGCAGCAGCTGAAGCAGCTTACCGTGCAAAACAAAAGGAACAACAAGCAGCTGTGAAAGCTTCTGCAAATACTACCCTTCAAGCTCAAGTTCAGGCAGCAGCTCAAACACCTGCTGCAACACCAGCGGCAGCAGCTCAAACACCTGCAGCAGCAGCTCAACCTGCTGTTCAAACTCAAGCAGCAGCACCAGCAGCACCAGTAGCAACTGTTTCTCGTCCAACTTATAGTACATCTGCATCATCTTATCCAGTTGGTGAATGTACATGGGGTGCGAAGACATTGGCTCCATGGGCTGGAGATTACTGGGGCAACGGTGGTCAATGGGCTGCAAGTGCAGCGGCTGCTGGATTCCGTACAGGATCTCAACCACAAGTTGGTGCTATTGCATGTTGGAATGATGGTGGATATGGACACGTAGCAGTCGTTACAGCTGTTCAATCTACAACAAGTATCCAAGTTTCTGAATCTAACTATAACGGTATCCGTAGTATTGGAAATTACCGTGGTTGGTTCAACCCAACAACAGCTCAAGGTACTGTAACTTATATCTATCCAAACTAAAAATCACCATGAAGCAGGACGGTTGTTCTGCTTCTTTTTTTTGAAATAGTGACGGTAGAGCTAGATTTTGTGTTTTCCATAAATTAATATTTGAATATTTGCTTAAAAAGCGATAAAATGTTTACAGGAGAAATTTGTGCTGACTGTACAATATGGTTTTTAGATTTTACTGGAGGAAATCATGTCATTTTCTGATTTAATGCTCTTTGCTTTGTCGTCAAATCAAGAATTGGCTCAACGTGTGTCTCGCGAAATGGGACTACCGCTTGGAAAGTCAACGGTTCGTCAATTTTCTGATGGAGAAATTCAGGTTAATATTGAAGAATCAATCCGTGGGAAAGATGTTTATATTTTGCAATCCACTAGCTCACCGGTTAATGATAATCTTATGGAAATTTTGATTATGGTAGATGCCTTGAAACGGGCTAGTGCGCAATCTATTAATGTGGTGATGCCGTATTACGGCTATGCTCGTCAAGACCGGAAAGCTCGGGCTCGTGAACCAATCACTTCTAAGTTGGTAGCTAATATGCTTGAGGTTGCTGGAGTTGATCGTCTGTTGACAATTGATTTGCACGCTGCTCAAATTCAAGGTTTCTTTGATATTCCTGTTGACCACTTGATGGGTGCGCCTTTGATCGCAGACTATTTCGAACGTCGCGGGATGATTGGAAAAGACTATGTTGTTGTCAGTCCAGACCATGGTGGTGTGACTCGTGCTCGGAAATTAGCTGAATTTTTGAAGACACCGATTGCGATTATTGATAAACGCCGGAGTGTCGATAAGATGAATACGAGTGAAGTGATGAATATCATTGGGAGTGTTGAAGGTAAAACTTGTATCTTGATTGATGATATGATTGATACAGCTGGTACAATCTGTCATGCGGCGGATGCCCTTGCTGAAGCAGGAGCCGTAGAGGTTTATGCAAGCTGTACGCACCCAGTTTTATCAGGCCCAGCGATGGACAATATTCAAAAATCAGCCATTAAGAAGTTGGTGGTATTGGATACGATTTATCTATCGGAAGATCGCTTGATTGATAAGATTGAGCAAATTTCGATTGCGAAACTTCTTGCTGAGGCCATTGTTCGCATTCATGAAAATCGCCCTCTTTCCCCTCTATTTGAAATCGGAAATGCTAAAAAATGTTAACAATAAGGAGGCTGGGAAACAGCCTCTTTTGTTTAGGAGGAAATACAAATGGAAATCAGAAAATGGTGGCAAGATCTAAAAAAAGAAAAGGAACGGAAAAAACTGGTTCAAGCAGCTAAAGAACTAGAAGCAAAGGCGGATCCCAGTTTGCCCAAGAAGAAATTGCCAGAGAATAGGGCTGTGAAATAAGTAAGACGAAGTATTTGTGCTATTACTAACTAGACTATATAAGGTGTGTAGAAAAGAGATAGTCGTTCCAAATTGTGAGCTTTTTTCTAATCAAAACTCCGTTTATTAAAAATAAAAGAGTATAATATATCTCTAAATCGTAATTTTGGGTATCAAATATGAAGAAATCTTAAATTTTTTTAAAAAAATCTATAAAAAGTCTTGACATAGGCAGAATATCCTAGTATACTAATCATAGTTACGAAGTAACGAATATTTTAAATTATAAAAGGGGTAAAACAATGAAAAAAGTTTTATTATCATCAGTAGCAGCTCTTGCAGTATTTGCAGCAGCAGCTCCAGCATTCGCACAAGACACAGTTTCTCCAAAAGAAGCAGAAGAACTTCGTGCTGTACTTTTCAACCAACCTGCAGCAGAAACTCCTGCAACTCCTGCAACAGGAACTCATGAAGAAGCAAACAACTTCACTCGTACTAACAAAGAAGATCGTGCTAAAGATCCAGCATTTGTTGGTAAAGAAAAAATCACTTCACAAGATCGCTACACAGGTGAAAACTACAACAACGGTGGTGATTTGACTGCTATTCCACGTAACCCATACTTTAGCCAAGGTATCCAACTTTGGGGTAAAACTCAAACTGTAACTGCTAAAGCTCAATTGGGTGCTCAAACTATCGAAGTAGTTAACCCACACGATGGAACTCCATGGTTGGTAGATGTTGATGTTGAAGCTCATGCTGATACTCCAAGCGGATTCTATATCACTGCTAACTACCGTAACTTGCGTCAAGTAGCTGGTGCTAAAGCAGCAGATGCTAAAGCAGACAAAAAAGAAAATGGTAAAGATAACGGTGCTGTAGCTGGATCTAAAGCATCATCTGCTAAAGCTGGTGAAAAATCACTTCCAAAAACAAGCGCAGTTAAATAATTTTTAATTAATTAATTAGCTCATAAAAATATCACTGAGTCCTTGGGCTCAGTGTTATTTTTTAGAAAAATCATTTTGAGGAGATCAATTAAATGAAAAGAGCTGGAGAAAAAAGTTCAAATAAATTTGCTCTTCTATTTGCTTCTATAGTAGCAATAGTTGTTATTGTAGCTGGATTTTTATTCTTTAATCCATTTGGTGGAAAAACATCTAACGCAACTAAGAAAGCAGCTTCTTCTGGTAGCAGTTCTTCTACCCAAGCTGTGAAATATGAACCTAGTCAAGAAGAAAAAGATTATCTAAAGAATCGCTTTGACCAACTAAAGGCTGTTAACCCTGAAGCGATTGCTTATGTTTATGCTCCAGGTACTGAGTTGGATGAACCTGTCGTTCAAACAGGAGATAATGCAACATACTTGGATAAGACTTTTGATGGTGGAAACGAACCCTATATGGGTACTGTCTTTATGGATACGGATAATAAGAAAGATTTTAGTGATCGTTTGACTTGGTTATTTGGTCATGCTCGTGGTAGTAAGGTTGGTGATCATCGTATGTTTAACGATGTCAACTACTATGACAAGCAAGAATACTTTGATCAACATCCGTATGTTGTCATTGAGACGCCTGAGCGCAAGTATTATTATGAAGCTATGTGCTTGGTGATTGTCCCTGAAACGACAGCATTTTATCGCACTAGCTTTAAGGATGATGAAGACTTTACAACTCAGTTGAAGAAGGTTTATGAAGATGGGCAAACTAAGAATCCAAATATCAAGATCAAGGCATCTGATAAATATTTAGTATTGTCAACTTGTCGTGAAGAGGATGAAACCATTCGTTCTAACCTCTACCTTCGTCAAATTCCTGATTCAGAAATGAAGGATTTTGTGGCGAAACATGCTGATCAATTGACATATGTGGCAACACGTGGGCAACAATAAGGATCTGAAAGACTTAGCATTGCTAAGTCTTTTTTGTATGGAAGAATTATTGAAATGTTCTTTGATGGGGAACAAAAGATGGGGATCTGGCTTGTTCTTTTGCGATGGGGTCCTATTTATAGTATAATGAATATAAGTGTTTTTGGAGGTGTTCTATGGATTTAACGAAACGGTTTAATAAAAATCTGAATCGGATTGAAGTTTCTTTGATTCGTCAGTTCGATCAATCAATTTCTTCCATTCCTGGTGTCTTGCGTTTGACGTTGGGGGAACCGGATTTTACAACTCCTGAACATGTAAAAGAAGCAGGAAAGGCTGCAATTGATGCGAATTTTAGCCATTACACTGGGATGAGTGGTTTACTGGCTTTGCGTGAGGCTGCAGGTCAGTTTGTGGCTGACAAGTATGGTATTCACTACCGTCCTGAGGATGAGATATTGGTGACGATTGGTGCGACTGAAGCCCTATCTGCCACCTTGACAGCGATCTTGGAACCTGGGGATGTAGTGCTATTACCTGCCCCGGCTTATCCTGGTTATGAACCGATTGTGAATTTGGTTGGGGCGGAAATTGTCGAAATTGATACGACAGCAGATCGTTTTGTCTTGACTCCTGAAAAGTTGGAAAAGGCTATTCTAGAGCAGGGTGAAAAATTGAAGGCTGTTATTCTCAATTATCCAGCTAATCCAACGGGTGTCACTTATTCGCGCGAACAGATGGCAGAATTGGCTGCTGTCCTAAAAAAATATGAAGTCTTTGTGATTTGTGATGAAGTTTATTCAGAGCTAACTTATACTGGAGAAGCGCATGTCTCTATGGCATCCTTCATTCCTGAGCAGACTATTGTCATTAATGGTTTGTCTAAGTCTCATGCCATGACAGGCTGGCGACTTGGCTTTATCTTTGCTCCAGCAGTATTGACGGCCCAACTCATCAAGAGTCATCAGTATTTGGTAACGGCTGCTGGAACGATGAACCAGTATGCTGCGATTGAAGCTTTGACGGAAGGTCGGGATGATGCGGAGCCAATGAAGAAGGAATATGTGAAACGTCGGGATTATATTATCGAAAAGATGTCCGCACTTGGGTTTGAGATGATTAAGCCAGATGGAGCCTTTTATATTTTTGCTAAAATCCCAGCTGGTTACAATCAGGATTCCTTTGCTTTCTTGCAGGATTTTGCGCGTGAAAAAGCAGTTGCTTTCATTCCTGGTGCTGCTTTTGGTCAATATGGTGAAGGCTATGTGCGTTTGTCGTATGCAGCCAGCATGGAGGTTATCAAGGAAGCAATGAAACGCTTGAAGGAGTATATGGAAGAACATGCTGGAGTCAATTGAGACCCGGGGCATTGTGCTGTATAATCGGGAGTTTCGTGAGGATGATAAATTGGTCAAGATCTTCACGGAGAAGTCAGGTAAGCGGATGTTTTTTGTGAAACATGCGGGAAAATCACGATTGAATCCCATGTTACAACCCTTGGTAACGGCGGATATGTTGCTGAAAATCAATGATGATGGGTTGAGTTATATTGATGATTTTCAAGATGTGCAGGTTTATAAGAAAATCAATGCAGATCTTTTTGCTCTTTCTTATGCGACCTATGTTTTGTCGCTTGCGGATGCCAGTATTCAGGATAATCAGGTGGATCCGGCCTTGTTTGCTTTTTTGGAAAAGACCCTGTCTTTGATGGAAGAAGGCTTGGATTATGAAGTTTTGACCAATATTTTTGAGATTCAGATTCTATCTCGGTTTGGGGTTGTCTTGAATCTGCATGAATGCTGTTTCTGCCATCGGGTTGGTCTTCCTTTTGACTATTCCTTCCGGTATAGTGGGGTCCTTTGTCCGGATCATTATGATCGGGATGAGAGACGTGCCCACTGGCATCCAAATGTTCTCTATTTATTGGATCAATTTCAAGCAGTGCGATTCAGTGAGCTAGAGACGGTTTCTCTACAAGCGGAGATGAAAGCAGCTCTACGTCAGGCAATTGATCAGTTGTATGAGGAGTATGTAGGGATCCATTTAAAAGCTAAAAAGTTTATCGATTCCTTAAGTGATTGGGGAGCGATTATGAAAGATTCATCTGGAGGTGAAACATGAAAAAAATTGCAGTAGATGCAATGGGGGGCGATAATGCACCTCAAGCCTTGGTAGAAGGCGTGAATCAAGCCATTCGTGATTTTGATGATATTGAGATTGTCTTGTATGGTGATGAGGCAAAAATCAAAAACTATTTAACAGCAACAGAGCGTGTATCGATTGTTCATACGGAGGAAAAAATCGATTCAGATGATGAGCCGGCACGTGCTATTCGTCGGAAGAAACAGGCCTCTATGGTCTTGGCTGCCAAGGATGTGAAGGCTGGAGATGTAGATGCTATGTTGTCTGCGGGTAACACGGGTGCCTTGTTGGCGGCAGGTTTCTTTATCGTTGGTCGTATCAAAGGGGTGGAACGCCCTGGATTGATGTCCACACTTCCGACGGTTGATGGTCGCGGGTATGACATGTTGGACTTAGGTGCCAATGCGGAAAATACACCAGAGCACTTGCATCAGTATGCTGTGATGGGATCTTACTATGCTGAAAATGTTCGTGGAATTCAAAAACCACGCGTGGGTCTATTGAACAATGGGACAGAAGCTAGTAAGGGAGATCCTTTGCGCAAGGAAACTTACCAATTGTTATCTGAGGATGCGTCGATTCATTTTGTTGGAAATGTGGAAGCGCGTGATTTGATGGATGGTGTTGCAGATGTTGTTGTGGCGGATGGTTTCACGGGAAACGCTGTCTTGAAAACGATGGAAGGAACAGCTTTTGGAATCTTGAAGCAACTGAAACAAGCAATTGCTACTGGAAACTGGAAGGCGAAACTAGGAGCTTTTCTCCTCAAGGACCGGTTGAAATCATTGAAACAAACCTTGGATTTCTCAGATGTTGGAGGAGCGGTTTTATTTGGCCTTCAAGCACCTGTTGTTAAAACGCATGGTTCGAGTGATGCAAAAGCAGTCTATAGTACCATTCGTCAGATTCGGACTATGTTAGAGACAGATGTTGTTGGAAAATCAGTGAAGGAATTATCGAAGGAAGGATAATGTATGAGTAAACAAAACGAAATTTTAGCTACAATTGAGGAATTTCTCAAAGACCGCAAGGGACCAGATTTCCAAGTTTCTTTGAAATCAGATTTGCGCAAGGATTTACAAGCCGACTCTGTTGAATTGATGGAATTTATTATCAATCTTGAGGATGAATACCAATTGGAGATTCCAGACAAGGCTATTGATGACTTTAACACGGTAGGAGATGTCGTTGACTATATCGAAAAACGAACTGCTAGTAACTAGTTGAAAAGGGATCGTTCAGAGATTGTTCTGGATGATCTTTTTTTCTGTCCTTTTCATTCGGTTTCTGCCTATATTGTACGGAAATTTATTGAAAATCCACTTTGTATGTGATAGAATGAAGGTGATAAAATACGAAAGGCGAACAAAGTCATGACCAATCAACTGATTTATACTGGAAAAGCTAAGGATATCTATACTACTGAGGACGAACATGTGATTAAGTCGGTCTATAAGGACCAGGCAACCATGCTAAATGGGGCTCGTAAGGAGACGATTAAGGGAAAAGGTGTGCTAAATAATCAGATTTCGTCTCTTATTTTTGAAAAATTGAATGCTGCGGGTGTAGCTACTCACTTTATCGAACGTATTTCTGACACAGAACAACTCAACAAGAAAGTGAAAATCATTCCTTTGGAGGTTGTTCTTCGTAACGTGACTGCGGGTTCTTTTTCTAAACGTTTTGGCGTGGAAGAAGGTTTGGACTTGAAAACTCCTATCGTTGAATTTTACTATAAGAACGATGATTTGGATGATCCATTCATCAATGATGAGCATGTGAAGTTCTTGGATATTGCCAATGATGAACAAATTGCTTATATCAAGGAAGAAACGCGTCGTATCAATGAATTGCTGAAAGATTGGTTTGCACAAATTGGTCTTCGTTTGATTGATTTCAAATTGGAATTCGGTTTTGATAAGGATGGCAAGATCATCTTAGCAGATGAATTCTCACCAGACAACTGCCGCCTTTGGGATGCGGAAGGGCACCATATGGACAAGGATGTTTTCCGTAGGGATTTGGGCAGTTTAACGGATGTATATCAGGTTGTGTTAGAGAAGTTGCAGGGATTGAAGTAATCTTTTTGAAACGGAAAACCTTCGTCTTTCAAGTAAAAGAACTCAGGCTGAAAAGGTCTACTAGACCTTTTCACTCCGTCGTGATCTTGGTAGCTTGACAGATGTTTATGAAGTTGTATTAGAAAAATTGCAAGGATTGAAGTAGCCTTTTACAAATAGAATACTTGGTCTTCACTACAATCTTT
>CAJZGQ010000033.1 GCA_916048115.1 uncultured Streptococcus sp.
TGATAAAAAGAAATAAACTTTTTAAAAAGAAATCGTTTTCTATTTCTGATAATTCTTGTTATTTTCAGTAGAATCTTTTATAATTAATCTCGTATGAAAAAATATTTTAATCTACGCTCGATCATGATTGCGATCAGTATTCTATTGTGCTTAGTGGGAACAAGCGCACTGGGCTACTTGCATGTTACGCAACCAACAGCATCAGCAATTGAAAAAAAAGCAAAGAAAACAAAAGAAGCAAAAGAAAAAGATATAGAAAAGTCTACGCCTGAGACGAAAAAACCACGTGTCAAATCTCCTGAAGCCAAGCAAGCAGTAGTAGACGCAGACATGGAAACGATGAGTGCTTATGGCCTTGTCTATGATTATGCTAATAAGGGTTTGGTAGAGGTTGTCCAGGATTTTCTAGCGGAAAGTGGAATTGATCCGTCACAAGTTGCCTTCACGTATCGCAATGCCATTACAGGAGAGCAATTTGCCATGAATGATCTTCAACCAATGACGGCAGGAAGTACCTATAAGCTACCGTTGAACATGTTGGTGGTGGATGAGGTCACAAAGGGGAAACTCAATTTAACAGATCGGTTTGACATTACCAACACCTACTATGAATATGTAGGGGAACATGACAATTACGTTGCTGCCTTTGATGGAGCCATGTCTATCCCTGATATGCAACGCTATTCATTAGTATACTCTGAAAATACCCCTGCTTATGCCTTGGCAGATCGTTTAGGGGGAATGGAGCAAGCGCGCAAGTTATTCAGTCGCTATGGTCAATCTCGCTCACCAGAAGTCAAAACCTTTAGCGAAGATAATAAAACGACAACGGATTATTATATCCATGTATTGCAATATCTTTGGAATCATCAAGAAAAATATGCAGATTTGTTGGAATTGATTGGGGAGTCTTTCCCAGGTGAGTACTATAAGAAATTCTTGCCAGATTTGGTCATTCAACAAAAACCGGGCTATGTTGCGGAAGCGCTCAATGTGGATGCCATTGTCCATGAATCGACCCCTTATTTGGTTGCCATCTATACTGCAGGACTGGGTGGAACGACCCCAGAAAGTTCTGAAATCAGTGGTGTTGGTCTTTATCAATTGGGAGAACTAGCTTATGTCATCAATGAATGGCATCGTGTGAATATGAATGAATAATTGACGGAAGGTCTGAGGGTTGCTCAGACCTTTTCTTCTATCACAGTAGCATAAAATTCACTTGGTGTTTCGAAATACTTTTCTGTTTTAAAGAGGCTTCTTTCCCTCTTCTATCAAAAAAATATGTTATACTAATTAATAGTAATAAGAGGAAGTATAAACATGATTACAAAGGAAGATTACCAGTTGGTCCGCTCGCATCCAGCCTTCTCTGCGTTGCCAGTGGAGCTATTTGATAAATTAGCTGTTGAAATTCATGCTAGGGATATCCAAAAAGGACAAATTTTATTTTATGCAGGAGATAAGCGGGATCGCATTTTTCTTCTTTCAAAAGGTTTTGCTCGCATTGAGCAATTCGATTCGTCTGATCAATTTTCCTATATGGATTATATCAAGAAAGGGGCCCTGTTCCCTTATGGAGGGATGTTTCAGGATGAGCGTTACCACTATACAGCTAGTGCGGTGACAGATTTGCGTTGTTTCGTTATCCCCGTCAACCTCTATGAATCATCTGCCCAAGAGAGTAAGGAGCAGTTGCTCTTCATTACGAGAAAGCTCTCGTCAATTTTAGAATTTCAAGAGTTGCGTCTACGTAATGTCGTGACAGCTAGTGCCAGTGAGCGTGTGGTTCAATCTTTAGCTATCTTGTGTAAGGACTATGAAAGTTTAGGAAATCAACTTCCATTTCCAATCAGTATGAAGGAATTGGCCAAATTAGCGGCCACAACCCGAGAAACCGTCAATCAAGTTTTAAAGAAACTCATCGATTCTCATAAGATACAATATGAAAGAAAACAATTAACCTTTCTAGATACAGCCTACTTTTTAAATAGTTTTAAAGAGATCAATTAATTTGTTGATCTTTTTTATTTTTGTAAAAAAATATATATTCATAAAAATAATATAAAAGACAAAATATGCAAAGAAAACGCTTCATATTAACTAAAAAATAGGAATAATTCAAAATAATGCCAAATTCTTTGCATTAAAAAAGTAGAATCCTTCATGAAAGCGGTACCAATTGGTGATAAAATAAAACCTGTAAACGGGATTAGGTAAGCTAAACCGCAAGAAAAAGGAGGACTATAGATGTCTACACACCCAATTCATGTTTTCTCAGAAATTGGAAAACTGAAAAAAGTTTGTTTGCACCGTCCAGGTAAAGAGTTGGAAAACTTGATGCCTGACTATCTTGAACGTCTTCTTTTTGATGATATTCCTTTCTTGGAAGATGCTCAAAAAGAACACGACGCATTTGCTGAAGCACTTCGTAACGAAGGTATCGAAGTACTTTATCTTGAACAGTTAGCTGCTGAGTCATTGACTTCTCCAGAAATTCGCGATCAGTTCATCGAAGAATACCTTGAAGAAGCGAACATTCGTGGACGCCAAACAAAAATTGCGATCCGTGAATTGCTTCACAGCATTGAAGACAACCAAGAATTGGTTGAAAAAACAATGGCAGGGGTTCAAAAAGCTGAACTTCCAGAAATTCCTGAAGAAGCAAAAGGATTGACAGACCTTGTTGAATCTGACTATCCATTTGCTATCGACCCAATGCCAAACTTGTACTTCACACGTGACCCATTTGCGACAATTGGTAATGCAGTATCATTGAACCACATGTACGCAGATACACGTAACCGTGAAACTTTGTATGGTAAATACATCTTCAAATACCACCCAGTTTACGGTGGAAAAGTTGAACTTGTCTACAACCGTGAAGAAGATACTCGTATCGAAGGTGGAGATGAGTTAGTACTTTCTAAAGATGTATTGGCAGTTGGTATCTCACAACGTACAGATGCTGCATCAATCGAAAAATTGTTGGTAAACATCTTTAAGAAGAACGTTGGCTTCAAAAAAGTATTGGCCTTCGAATTTGCTAACAACCGTAAATTCATGCACTTGGATACAGTATTCACAATGGTGGACTACGATAAATTCACCATCCACCCAGAAATCCAAGGTAACCTTCGCGTCTTCTCTGTAACTTATGAAAACGAACAATTGAAGATCGTTGAAGAAAAAGGTGATTTGGCTGAATTGCTTGCTGAAAACCTTGGTGTTGAAAAAGTTACATTGATCCCTTGTGGCGATGGCAATGTGGTTGCTGCTGCTCGTGAACAATGGAACGACGGTTCAAATACTCTTACAATCGCACCTGGTGTGGTAGTCGTATACGACCGTAACACAGTCACAAACAAGAAATTAGAAGAATACGGACTTCGTTTGATCAAGATCCGCGGAAGTGAATTGGTTCGCGGTCGTGGTGGACCTCGTTGTATGTCAATGCCATTTGAACGTGAAGAAATCTAATGTAGAAGACCGAGAGCTGGTCTTGAGGGATCAGCTCTTCCTTCTTACTGATCAATACTAGAAAGAAATAGGAGACAATTAGAATGACAAATTCAGTGTTCCAAGGACGTAGCTTCTTGGCAGAAAAAGACTTTACACGCGCAGAGTTAGAATACCTCATCGGACTTTCAGCTCACTTGAAAGACCTTAAAAAACGCAACATCCAACACCACTATCTTGCTGGAAAAAACATTGCACTTTTGTTTGAAAAAACTTCAACTCGTACTCGTGCTGCCTTCACAACAGCAGCTATCGACCTTGGTGCTCACCCAGAATACCTAGGTGCAAACGACATCCAACTTGGTAAAAAAGAATCTACAGAAGATACTGCTAAAGTTCTTGGACGTATGTTTGACGGTATCGAATTCCGTGGTTTCAGCCAACGTATGGTTGAAGAATTGGCTGAATTCTCAGGTGTTCCAGTATGGAATGGTTTGACTGACGAATGGCACCCAACTCAAATGCTTGCAGACTACTTGACAGTTCAAGAAAACTTTGGACGTTTGGAAGGTTTGACACTTGTATACTGTGGTGATGGCCGTAACAACGTTGCGAACAGCCTTCTTGTAACAGGTGCTATCCTTGGTGTGAACGTACACATCTTCTCACCAAAAGAACTCTTCCCAGAAAAAGAAATCGTTGAATTGGCAGAAGGATTTGCAAAAGAAAGTGGCGCTCATATCTTGATCACTGAAGATGCTGACGAAGCAGTGAAAGGTGCAGACGTACTTTACACTGACGTTTGGGTATCTATGGGTGAAGAAGACAAATTTGCAGAACGTGTTGCCCTTTTGAAACCTTACCAAGTAAACATGGATTTGATTAAGAAAGCTGATAACGAAGACTTGATCTTCTTGCACTGCTTGCCAGCCTTCCACGATACAAACACTGTTTACGGTAAAGATGTTGCTGAAAAATTCGGCGTAGAAGAAATGGAAGTTACTGACGAAGTGTTCCGCAGCAAATATGCTCGTCACTTTGACCAAGCTGAAAACCGTATGCACACAATTAAAGCGGTTATGGCAGCTACTCTTGGTAACTTGTACATTCCAAAAGTTTAAGACTTAACCGTATACCAACAGCTATAGGGGCTGGACTGCTAGCTTTAGTCCTGCCCCTATTTTTTATAGAAAGGGAAAATTCATGTCAAGAAAAATCGTCGTTGCTTTGGGAGGAAATGCTATTCTCTCATCTGATCCTTCTGCGCAAGCTCAACAAAAAGCACTTGTAGAAACAGCTAAACACTTAGTTAAATTAATCAAAAATGGGGATGAGTTGATCATCACTCATGGAAATGGTCCTCAAGTAGGGAACCTCTTGCTCCAACATTTGGCTGCAAATTCTGAAAAGAACCCAGCTTTCCCACTTGATTCATTAGTTGCTATGACCGAAGGAAGCATTGGCTACTGGCTTCAAAACGCTCTTCAAAATGCTCTTCTTGAAGAAGGAATTGAAAAAGATGTGGCTTCTGTTGTGACACAAGTCGTTGTTGATAAGAACGACCCAGCTTTCGTTAACCTCAGCAAACCAATTGGCCCATTCTACTCAGAAGAAGAAGCAAAAGCAGAAGCTGAAAAATCAGGTGCAACTTTCAAAGAAGATGCTGGTCGTGGCTGGCGTAAAGTTGTGGCTTCACCAAAACCAGTGGATATCAAAGAAATCAATACCATTCGTACTTTGTTGAACGACGGTCAAGTCGTGGTAGCTGCTGGTGGTGGCGGTATCCCGGTTGTGAAAGAAGCAGATGGTAGCTTGACTGGTGTTGAAGCGGTTATCGATAAAGACTTTGCATCTCAACGTTTGGCTGAATTGGTAGAAGCAGACCTCTTCATCGTCTTGACTGGTGTCGATTATGTCTTTGTGAACTACAACAAACCAGACCAAGCGAAATTGGAACATGTGAATGTGGCTCAATTGGAAGAATATATCAAACAAGACCAATTTGCACCAGGAAGCATGCTTCCTAAGGTGGAAGCTGCCATTGCCTTTGTAAATGGTCGCCCAGAAGGAAAAGCAGTTATTACATCACTTGAAAACCTTGGAGCTTTGATTGAGTCTGAAAGTGGAACAATCATCCAAAAAGACTAATGAAAAATTAGGAAAAAACTAGTATTTTAAAGCTTATTGTGATAGAATAAGTCTATAGGTAAGCGTTTTACAAGAGACTCTTGTAAAACATCACTCACACTTTGTTGCGTTAGGAGGAAGACAAATGAGTGAAAAAACGAAAAAAGGATTTAAGATGCCTTCATCTTTTTCCGTATTGTTGATCATCATTGCCATTATGGCAGTGTTAACTTGGATCATTCCAGCTGGTCAATACAAAGTTGACGATGCAGGTGCTATCATTGCAGGTAGTTATGAATCTGTAAAAGCACATCCTCAAGGGATTTGGGATATCTTGATGGCTCCAATCAATGCGATGCTTGGTAAAGCACCAACCAGTGCAGCGATTGACGTAGCCTTCTTCATCTTGATGGTCGGTGGTTTCCTTGGAGTTGTGAACGAAACAGGTACCCTTGATGTAGGGATTGCTTCTATCGTTCGCAAATACAAAGGCCGCGAAAAAATGTTGATCTTGATCTTGATGCCATTGTTTGCCCTTGGTGGTACAACTTATGGTATGGGTGAAGAAACTATGGCCTTCTATCCACTTCTTGTTCCTGTTATGATGTCTGTTGGTTTTGACAGCTTGACAGGGGTAGCTATTATCCTCTTAGGATCACAAATCGGATGTTTGGCGTCGACATTGAACCCATTTGCGACAGTTATCGCTTCTGATACTGCAGGTATCTCAAGTGCTTCAGGTCTCTTGCTCCGTGTAATCTTCTGGATCGTATTGACAGGACTTAGCACCTACTATGTATACCGTTATGCAGATAAGGTTCAAAAAGACCCAACCAAATCTCTCACTTATGCAACTCGTGAAGAAGATTTGAAACACTTCAACGTAGAAAGTGGCGAAGAAATCCCTTCACAAATGAACAAGAAACAAAAACGTGTCTTGCTCGTCTTCATTTCGACATTCGTCATCATGGTTGCTGGATTTATCCCATTCAAAGATTTGGGTATTAAATTCTTTGAAAACTTTAACGAATCTCTTCATAAAGTTCCAGTGCTTGGTCAATTGATCGGTAACACAGATGCTCTTGGTACATGGTACTTCCCTCAAACAGCTATGCTCTTTGCCTTCATGGGAATCCTTGTTGGTATCATTTATGGCTTGAAAGAAGATAAAATCATTTCATCCTTCATGAATGGTGCAGCTGACCTCTTGAGTGTTGCTCTTATCGTAGCAGTAGCACGTGGTATCCAAGTCATCATGAACGACGGTATGATCACTGCAACAATTCTTCACTGGGGTGAAGAAGGACTGAAAGGTCTTTCATCTCAATTATTCATTGTCTTGACTTACATTTTCTACTTGCCAATGTCATTCTTGATCCCATCATCATCTGGTCTTGCCAGCGCAACAATGGGTATCATGGCACCTCTTGGTAAATTCGTCAATGTACCAGGTAGCTTGATTGTTACAGCTTACCAATCTGCATCTGGTGTCTTGAACTTGATCGCACCAACTTCAGGTATCGTAATGGGAGCTCTTGCTCTTGGACGTGTTGACTTGAGTGCATGGTGGAAATTCATGGGTAAATTGGTCGTAGCGATTGTTGTGATCACTATTGCCCTTCTTCTACTAGGAACTGTGGTTCCATTCTTGCAATAGAATAAAGTAGGTGTTTCATGAAAAAAAGAATTAAGGACGATGTGAAAGAGCAGTTTTTAAACTCTCTTCAAACCATCATTTCTTACCCTTCTGTGTTAAATGAAGGGGAAAATGGAACACCGTTTGGACAAGCTATCCAAAATGTCCTAGAAAAAACCTTAGAGCTTGCTCAAGAATTAGGTTTTCAAACTTATATAGATCCTGAAGGATACTATGGATATGCAGAGATCGGTCAGGGGGAAGAACTCCTGGCCGTTCTTTGTCACTTGGATGTTGTTCCAGCCGGTGATCTAAAAGATTGGCAAACGCCACCCTTTGAAGCAACCATTGTCGGTGATTATTTGGTAGGTCGTGGTGTGCAGGATGATAAGGGGCCGTCACTTGCTGCTCTCTATGCAGTTAAGAGTTTGCTGGATGATGGCATCCAGTTTACCAAACGAATCCGCTTTATCTTTGGGACGGATGAAGAAACCTTGTGGCGGTGTATGAACCGCTACAATCAAATGGAAGAACAAGCAGATCTTGGGTTTGCACCAGATTCTTCTTTCCCATTAACCTATGCTGAAAAGGGCTTGTTACAAGTGAAATTGCATGGTCCGGGTTGGGATGATCTTCCCTTACAGGCTGGTCAGGCCCTCAATGTTGTTCCAGACAAGGCGACCTATGCTGGTCATCGTTTGGAGGAGTTGCTTCCTGTTTTGGATCAAAGTGGGGTTCAGTATAGCCAAACAGAAGATTCTGTAACGGTTATGGGAGTTTCCAAGCACTCCAAAGATGCAGCCGAAGGAGTGAATGCCATTGTCGGTTTAGCGGAAAGTCTGTCCCTCATCCAACCCCACCCAGCCTTGCTCTTTATTGCAGATGCTGTTGGTGAGGATGCAACTGGAGAAGCCCTATTTGGAAAAACTACAGATGAACCAAGTGGGGATCTTTCCTTCAACCTTGCGACCCTTGTGATCGATCAAGAGCAATCGGAAATTGGAATTGATATTCGAATTCCAGTCCTAGCAGATAAGGAGAATTTAGTAGCTCGTCTGCAAGAAATTGCGGCTAGCTATAAGTTGGAGTATGAAGAATTTGACTATTTGGCTCCTTTATATGTACCGCTAGATAGTCCTTTAGTCAGCTCTTTGATGGCCGTCTACCAGGAAGAAACCGGGGATAGGACACCAGCCATGTCTTCAGGTGGTGCGACATTTGCGCGAACTATGGAAAACTGTGTAGCTTTCGGCGCTCTTTTCCCAGGTGCAGAACAGACCGAGCACCAGGCCAATGAACGAGCAAAAATTGACGATCTCTACGCTGCGATGGAAATCTATCGAGAAGCCATTCAGCGCCTAGCGACAAAATAAAAAGTTTGGAAACTTAGTTTCCAAACTTTTTATTTGCTAAAGAAGAAGGGTGGGGTGAATTCTTTTAATTTTTCAAAGCAATCCAAAGCTCCTTGGTTGTCTTCACAGATGACCAAGCAGACATCGTCCCCACAGATAGTAGCTACAATTTGATCCAGTTCCAGTGCATCTAAGATAGCTCCAAAGGATTGGGCAAGCCCTGGAAGAGTTTTTACAACGACTTGGTTTTGAACGGGCCGCAACATGACTAAGGCATCTTCCATATACATCCGCAGGCGCTTTTCCCAACGGGAAGGAGCGATGGTGTTCATGGCATAGTAGGAACTATCCCCCTCGTTAATTTTCACTAGATTCAAGGATTTAACATCCCGTGAAAGGGTGGATTGGGTCACGAGAACCCCATTGGCTTCAAGGGCTTCTTGGAGTTCTTGTTGGGTATGAATCCTACGCTCAGAAATAATAGAGCGGATCAAGCGGTGTCGGCTTTCAATTTTATTCATGAGAGACTCCTTTACTTGATGAACATAGCATCCCCAAAGCTGAAGAAGCGGTACCGTTCCTGAATAGCATGGTGGTATGCTTCTAAGGTTAATTCACGGCCAGCAAAGGCAGAAACCAACATGACTAAAGTTGATTTTGGAAGGTGGAAGTTGGTCGAAAAGGCATCGACTACTTTCCATTCATAACCCGGTTTAATGAAAATATTGGTCCAGCCAGAATCGGCTTGGATATCACCTGCAAATTTATTTCCGATCGTTTCAAGCGTCCGGATAGAAGTTGTTCCAACAGCTACGATGCGTTTCCCTGCAGCTTTTACTTGACGAAGGGTCGCAGCAGCCTCTTCTGAAAGTTGGTAAAATTCAGAGTGCATCTCATGGTCTTCGAGATTGTCCACTGATACTGGACGGAAGGTACCAAGCCCTACATGAAGGGTCAAGTAAACAAGATGAACACCCTTTGCTTCAATCTTTTGGAGCAATTCTTGGGTGAAATGTAGGCCTGCTGTTGGGGCTGCAGCAGAACCGTTTTCTTTAGCATAAACGGTTTGGTAGCGTTCGCGGTCAGCAAGCTTTTCGTGAATATAGGGAGGGAGTGGCATTTCGCCAAGACTTTCCAAGACTTCTAAAAAGATGCCTTGATAGTGGAAGCGAACGATACGGCCTCCGTGTTCCAATTCTTCCTCGACAGTGGCAGTCAATCGACCATCTCCGAAGCTCACTGAAGCCCCTACTTTTAATCGTTTAGCAGGCTTTGCTAAGACTTCCCAACAGTCATCTTGGGTATTTTTGAGGAGAAGGAATTCGACGTGACCACCTGTTTCTGGCTTGACGCCGTGAAGACGGGCAGGCAGTACGCGCGTATTGTTCATGACAAGAGCATCTCCTGGCTCCAATTCATCCAAAATTGCATCAAAATGACGATCTTGGAATTGCCCTGTTTTTCGATCGAGGACCAAGAGTTTAGAGGCATCGCGTTTTTCAAGAGGGGTTTGGGCAATCAGTTCTTCAGGCAAATCAAAGTCAAAGTCGTTGGTATTCATTTGCGCTCCTTTTATAATAAATTTGTGAGTAGATAGATGGCTGTCCCGATAGCTAAGAGTATCAGGCTGGTTCCCATCAAAAAGATCAGGACCTTGAGAATCTTTCTTTGGTGAATCAAGAAAGATAAGAGAAACACAAGGAGTCCGATCAAAAAAAAGATGAATAATAGTGATACAATCATACCTTTCATTATATCACGAAT
>CAJZGQ010000034.1 GCA_916048115.1 uncultured Streptococcus sp.
CGCAGATGCGTAGAATCCTACTACAGAGAAGAGGATGAGGAGGGCCCGCCAGATATTTAGTGGCAGGCAAGCACGGATAACGGATAGGAAACCGATGGATCCAAGTAAGTAGTAGGATACAGTAGACATATCGGCTGCAGACCAACCATGGCTTGCTCCCCAAAGGCGAATAAACAAGACACTAAAGACGACCATCAAGGCGCTTGGTAAGGCTAACAGAAGGGAACGTCTCAAGAAGTGTTTTTCAACCGGTTTGATATTGCGTTCAAAGGTCAACACAAATGGTGGGAATCCTTCGACGAATTGGTCGATCAGGGTGATTTGAATAGGAATGAAAGGGAAAATCAGCAAATAGTTGACGTTAAAGAAGAGAGCACTGGCAATACAGATGATAGCCAAGAGGAAGGAATAGATCGTTTTGATAAAGAAGATTGGAGCGATTCGTCCAATGTTATTCACCACACGACGGCCTTCAAAAAGAATTTCTGGAACGTCATTAAAGTCAGAGTTTAAAAGAACAATATTGGCAATTTGACGAGTTGCTGGATCTCCCTCTGCCATCACGATGGAGCAGTCTGCTTCACGAAGAGCAAGGATATCATTGACCCCATCTCCTGTCATAGCAGTCGTCCGACCAGCTGCTTTCAAGGTTTGGATAAGCAGTTTTTTCTGGTGAGGAGACACGCGCCCAAAGATAGCTGTTTCTTCTGCTTGATCCACTAATTGATCATCAGAAATTTTTGAACAATCGATGTAGTTCTCATAATTTTTGAAGCCAGCTTGTTGAGCGATATAAGAGACCGTCACAGGGTTATCACCGGAGATGATTTTGAGATCCACTCCTTGAGAGCGCAAATACTCAAGAGTATCTGAAGCCCCTTCACGAATGGGGTCTGTAATCTCAATAACGGCAATCCCTTCAAGATTTTCAGGCAGTTTCAATTCCTGCATGCTGATCAGTTCTGAACTGTGAGCCAAGACGAGCACCCGCGATCCACGGGCTTGTGCTTCGACGACAGCAGCCGGATTTTCTTTAAGGAGCATTTCAGGAGCACCGAGAAAGACGGTTCCAAGGTTGGATAGGTGCATGGCTCCCCATTTCCGATCACTTGAGAAAGGAATAATGTTTTCCGCAGTATAAGCATGCTCCAACTCCCCATAAGCCTTGCGAATAGCTTGAGCAGTAGGATTGGTGTCCTCGCTATATTGCATGTAGGCAGAGAGGATGACCTGGATCGTCTGTTCCGAAAAATGATCAGATAAACTATGGAGAGATTCGACTGTCATCTTCCCTTGAGTGATGGTACCGGTCTTATCAAGACACAAGGTATCCACACGCGCCAAGGTTTCTACTGAGTACATTTCTTGGACAAGAACCTTGCGCATACCGAGCTTAATAACCGCTGTCAAAAGAGACGTAACTGTCAGTAAAGCGATCCCCTTTGGCAACATTCCCAAGAGAGCTGTGGAAGAATTCACGACAGAATCTTTGATTGGCAGCATCTTGATCAACAGTGCTTCAAAGAAGAGGGCAAGGCCAAATGGGATGATAATTTTACCAGTGAAGCTTGAAATTTTCGCTAAGTTATAAAGAATACGCGAATTGATAGGCTTCAGGGTTTTAGCTTCCATCATCAGTTTGTTAGCATAGTTGTTTGCTCCAACTCGCTTGACACGGGCATAGACTTGACCACTGGCAATATAACTACCAGAAAGAAGTTCATCGCCAACTTCTTTTAAGACCAGATCACTCTCACCAGTCAGCATAGCTTCATTGGCTTCAGCGATACCAGACATGACTTCGGCATCACTAGGGATCTGCTCACCCGAAGATAAGAGCATTAAATCACCTAGAACAAGCTTTTCGGGTGGAATCGCATCTTTTTCCCTGTCACGAATGACAGTCACTAGCTCACGACTCATGAGGTTGAGCTTATCAATCATCCGCTTGGCGCGCATCTCGGTCATGATCCCTGTAATGGCATTGAAGCAAATGACTGCGAAAAAAATCATATTGCTCCAGGCCTGTACAGCAGCCAAAGCCACAGCAATCACAAAGTTTAAGGTATTAAACAAGGTGAAGACGTTGCGCTTGATAATTTGCCAGGTGCTGGTACTTGTATTCGTTGTAAAATCATTGGTTTGTCCGCGATCCATTTTCTTGCGGACTTCACTGAGGGACAAGCCCTTTAAATCAATAGTTTCCATAGACAATATGATATCATTTTTTTGAGAAAAAGACTATCTAGAATCGGTCCGCTGAGACAATTTTTATCTAAAAAAGGTTTGCGGTCAAAATCAGGATACGGTATAATAAGAAAGAACCTTTTACAGGATGGAATATCTTGTATAGAGACGAATGAAATGGATTTGAGGAACAACTATGTTTTATACCTATTTACGTGGCCTTGTTGCCTTTATTCTGTGGGTTTTAAATGGGAATGCCCATTACCATCATAAGGACAATATTCCAGATCGGGAAGAGAACTACATCCTGGTATCCCCTCACCGGACTTGGTGGGATCCGGTCTATATGGCCTTCGCGACCAAGCCAAAGCAATTTATCTTTATGGCGAAAAAAGAACTCTTCACCAATCGTATTTTTGGCTGGTGGATTCGTATGTGTGGGGCATTTCCGATCGACCGTGAAAATCCTGGAGCAGAAGCCATTAAGTACCCTGTCAATATGCTGAAAAAGAGCAATCGTTCCTTGATTATGTTTCCAAGTGGAAGCCGTCATTCTCAAGACGTCAAAGGTGGTGTTGCCATCATTGCCAAAATGGCCAAGGTCCGTATCATGCCAGTGACTTATACTGGTCCAAGAGACTTGAAAGGGTTGGCAACGGGTGAACGCATCGATATGAACTTTGGACATCCCATTGATATTTCGGATATTAAAAAGATGAATGACGAAGGAGTAGCAGAAGTTGCCCACCGTATCCAAGAGGAGTTTGACCGCTTGGATGCGGAAGCACAAGCAATCAACACGCCAACAAAGCCTTTTATCTTGATTCGCTTGTTAAAAATCCTTTTGATTCCCCTTGTCTTAGTCGTGGGCATCTTGACCTTGCTCTTTAGTTACCTGGCAAGCTTTGTATGGGATCCAGACAAACATCGGAAAAACAAGTAAAAAAACTGAGAGTTTCTCTCAGTTTTTTTTATTTTTACGAATAATAAAAGTGAGAGGAGGTTTCTTATGGAGGATATCATTGAAAAAATCAAAGAATATAAGCTCTTTTTAGCTCTTACTGCTATCGGACTCTTACTTGGAGGGTATTTTCTTTTTCATCGACCTCAGTCAAGTGCATCCACCATACCGGATCTTTATCAGGCTTCTAGTTCAACTTCGAGCAAAGAAAAGGTGCAGACCACTAGTTCCAAAGAAGAAAAGACGGCGACTTCTGTGTCTGATGCACCCGAGATCATTACCGTCGATGTCAAAGGAGCCGTCAAACAACCAGGGGTCTATGAGTTGCGCTCCAATAGCAGAGTCCACGATGCTATTTATAAGGCAGGCGGGATGACAGCAGATGCCAATAGCCAATCGGTCAACTTGGCGCAAAAACTCACCGATGAAGCAGTGATCTATGTTGCTAAAGAAGGAGAGGATGTTCCAGCGTTTGGAAGTTCAGAAAGTTCTGCAACTTCGTCAGCGCCAGCAGAAAAAACAGGCAAGGTCCATCTAAATCGAGCGACTGAATCAGAGCTCCAGACCGTATCAGGCATTGGCCAGAAACGTGCCCAGGACATTATCGCCTATCGCGACGCAAATGGTCCTTTTCGATCAGTGGATGATCTGAAGAATGTTTCAGGAATCGGAGAGAAAACACTGGAGAAACTAAGAGATGCTTTCACGGTGGATTAAAGACCTTCCTTTTTCTCTTGTCCATCTCGCCTTTTTGCTCCTATGGCTGTATTTTAGTATCTATCAACCATCTTGGCTTTCGATCAGCGGTCTAGTAGTAGTGGGAGTTTTAGCGCTTCATCACTATAAAGGGGATCGCTCAAGTTTGCTAGGGCTTGCTTTAGCAACCCTTTGTTTTGCGGCCTTCTTTGTCTTTCAGCGAATACAGGATCATCCAGTACAAGCAGAAAGTCAGCCCCCATCCCACTTACGTCTGATTCCAGATAGCATCAAGATCAATGGGGACGCCCTGTCTTTTCGTGCTAAAAATCAGGGAAGGACCTACCAAGTCTTCTACACTTTAAAATCAGAAAAAGAAAAACAGCAGTGGCAAAGTCAAACTCATTTGTTGGAGTTGACGTATAAAGGTGCTATAGAAGAGCCAGAAGGGCAGCGAAATTTTAGAGGATTTGACTATCGGTCTTATTTGGAAACACAGGGGATTTACTATCAAATAAAAATTGAAGCGATCCAATCCGCACTTCCTATACAGACTTGGAATGTTTTCGATTGCCTATCTCAATGGAGGCGCCAAGCCATTGTTTGGAGCAAGGAGCACTTTCCGCAACCGATGAACCAGTATATGACCGGCCTTCTTTTTGGCTATTTAGATACGGATTTTGAAGAGATGGACCAGCTTTACACGAGTTTAGGAATCATCCATTTGTTCGCCTTATCTGGGATGCAGGTTGGCTTTTTCATCAATGGGATCCGGAAAGCTCTCTTACGTCTAGGAATCTTGCAAGAGACAGTCGATATCTGGATGCTTCCAATTTCTTTGGTCTATGCTGGCTTGACAGGTTTTTCTGTTTCAGTGGTTCGTAGCCTCTTGCAGAAGATCCTCTCTCAAAAGGGGGTCCGAGGGATGGAGAATATGGCGATGACCTTGATGATCTTAATGTTGCTTGTGCCCAAGTTTCTTCTGACAGCTGGAGGGGTCTTGAGTTGTGCCTACGCCTTTATTTTGACCTTGGTAGATACCAGTTCTTATTCCGGACTTAAAAAGCTACTAGTGGAAAGTTTCTGGATTAGCCTGGGGATTTTGCCCCTTTTGACCTATTACTTTAGTGTCTTTCAACCCTGGTCATTCCCTTTAACCTTCCTCTTTTCTTTCTTATTTGACCTTGTCCTTCTTCCAGGTTTAACGGTGCTATTTATCTTATCGATTCTAAAGCCCCTTACAATTTTTAACAGTTTCTTTCTTCTCATAGAGGAGTGTATTCGTTGGATTTCAAAGCTCACGTCGCTACCTTTGGTATTTGGTCAGCCGACGGGACCAGCTCTGATCGCTCTCTTCCTTCTTTTAGGGATCTTGTATGATCTTCGAAAGCAAAAAAAACATCGTTTCCTGTTAATAGGCATGATTCTACTCATCTTTTGTTGGACCAAGTATCCTTTAGAAAATGAGATTACCATGGTGGATATCGGTCAAGGAGACAGTATCTTTTTACGCGATTGGAAAGGAAGAACCATATTGATTGATGTCGGAGGACGTGTCACTTTTAAAAGTGGAGAAAAGTGGCAAGAGCGCAGTCAATCTGCCAATGCGGATCAAACCTTGATTCCCTATCTCAAGAGTCGAGGTGTTGGAAAACTCGATGCTTTGGTCTTGACTCATACAGACCAGGACCATATGGGCGATATGGTGGAGGTTGCCAAACAAATCCCGGTTAAAAAAGTGTATGTCAGTCCAGGCAGTCTCACCAATTCTCAATTTCAAGAGAAATTGAAACAGCTTCATAGTCCGATTAAAGTAGTCCAGAGAGGGGATCAACTTCCTATTTTTGATCATCATCTCGAAGTCTTATCTCCTGATGAAGTGGGGGATGGCAAAAATAATGATTCGATTGTCCTCTATGGGCAGTTTTATCAGAAACGGTTTTTGTTTACAGGTGATCTGGAAGAAGCTGGAGAGAAAAAACTATTGAAAAACGATCCACAATTACAAGTAGATGTCTTGAAAGTAGGCCACCACGGATCGAAAGGTTCCTCTAGTGATGTATTTTTGGACCAGCTACATCCCCAATTGGCCTTAATCTCCGTTGGAAAGAAAAATCGCTACCAGCACCCTCATAAAGAATTGCTTGATCGTTTAGAGGAACGATCCATTTCTTACCTTCGTACCGATGAAAGAGGAGCGATTCGCTTGATTGGGTGGGATCATTGGAGGGTAGAAACGGTTCGCTAGAGATAAGGAGAGGTTTGCTTTCTATGCTGAAAATTGCTATTATAGAAGGTGAAATCAATGTAAAGGTAGAATCGTATGAACGCATTTAAGCAATTTTGGATACAGTATGCAGATTTTTCAAGTAAGACCAGTCGAGCTCATTTTTGGCTAGCTTTTTTCTGGAATTTCCTGATTTCTTTGCCTCTTTGGGTTTTTTACATCGTGACTTCTTTATCCCATCAAAATGCTCAAGAAATACTCAATTTTTCAACTGTTCATTCTAAAACAGGTCTATGGGCACTCGCTTTCTTAGCATTCTTTTACTTCCTCATTTTGGTACCCAGTCAAGCCATTTGTGTGCGTCGCTTGCGGGATGCTGGGATCCATTGGTCTTGGATCTTTTTGAACCTTGGTCCGGTTTTACTCTATTTATTGTCAGGGCTAGATATTTTCCTATTTCTTTGGGTGACTACAGTTATTTCTCTCCTGATTCTCATGATGCTTCCAGGAAAAAATACCTTCCCACAACCAGTAGAAACTCCTATGGGAGTAACTTCTGAACCACAGGTCACAGCGACAGAAGGAAGCTTTGGAGGCAGCTCGTTTGAGCAAATTCCTAATTTTGTAGCAGCTCCAGATTTGTCCGACGAAAAACCACCATTGGAACAAAAAATGGCTGCTGAACACGAAATCCACTAAACGGATAAAGATAAGAGAGTTTCATGCAAGCAATTACCGATACTAAACATCTGACGGTTCAAACTCTGCCTTCTATTCTTGTCTTGACAGGCGAGGATGTAGGTCAATTTGAATGGTTAAAAAAAGACATTTTAAAAAAAATAGGCTATGATCCTTCAGATTTGAATTATTCTTATTTTGATATGAAAGAAGCCTCTTATGCTGAGGTCGAACTGGATTTGGTCAGTCTTCCCTTTTTTGCAGATGAAAAAATTGTGATTTTGGATCACTTATTGGATCTGACTACTGCCAAAAAACGCTATTTAACAGATGAAGATCTGAAGCAATTTGAAAACTACCTGGAGAATCCTTCTGAATCGACCCGTTTGCTGATATTTGCAGAAGGAAAATTAGATAGTAAGCGTCGCTTGGTCAAACTCCTAAAACGGGATGCCCAAATCATTGAAGCGGCGACTCCTAAAGAGCAAGAGGTAAAGCGCTATTTTGCAAGCCAAGCCCAAGAATTGGGCCTGCAGTTTGTGGGCGATTCCTTGGACCAACTACTCTTAAAATCTGGCTATGATTTTGGAGAGTTACAGAAGAATCTCGCTCTTTTGCAGGCTTATAAAGAGGATGGTCAGATTACCCTCGAAGATATTGAGGAGGTTGTTCCCAAAACCTTGCAAGATAATATTTTTGATCTGACCCAAATGATTCTCAAACGCCAAATCGATCAAGCTCGGAATTTGGTGAAAGATCTCCGCTTACAAGGAGAAGATGAAATAAAATTGATTGCTATTCTGTTGGGGCAATTCCGAATGTTTTCTCAAGTAAAAATATTTTCAGAAGAAGGTCAATCCGAAAACCAAATCGTAGCGAGCTTGTCGGAGTTGTCAGGACGCAAGGTCAATCCATATCAGGTGAAGTTTGCCTTACGGGATAGCCGCAAACTTTCCCTGTCCTTTTTGAAGCAGGCCATGATGACCTTCATCGAGACGGATTATGCAATTAAAAGTGGAACGTATGATAAAGTCTACTTATTTGATTTGGCACTTTTAAAAGTGGCAAATAGCGTCTAAACATGAATGAAATTGCAAGCAGATTAGTTGAATAATTTAGCTGTTTGCGTTATCATCAAGTCAGTAATAAAGAAAAGAGGACCATAAAATGGCTATCATTTTACCAGAATTACCATATGCTTATGATGCATTGGAACCTTATATCGATGAAGAAACTATGCATTTGCACCATGATAAACACCATCAAACATATGTAAACAATGTGAATGCAGCTCTTGAAAAACATCCTGAAATTGGAGAAGACCTTGAAAGCTTGTTAGCTAATGTTGAATCCATTCCAGCTGACATTCGCCAAGCTGTGATCAACAATGGTGGTGGTCATTTGAACCACGCTCTTTTCTGGGAATTGATGACTCCAGAACAAACAGCTCCTTCAGCAGAACTTGCTGCAGCGATTGATGCCACATTTGGTTCATTTGAAGACTTCAAAGCAGCCTTTACAGCAGCAGCAACGACACGTTTTGGTTCTGGCTGGGCATGGTTGGTTGTCAACAAAGAAGGTAAACTTGAAGTCACTTCAACAGCAAACCAAGATACACCAATCTCTGAAGGAAAAACACCAATCCTTGGTTTGGATGTTTGGGAACATGCCTACTACGTAAAATACCGTAACGTACGTCCTGACTACATCAAAGCTTTCTTCTCAGTGATCAACTGGAATAAAGTTAATGACTTGTTTGCAGCAGCAAAATAATAAAATAAAGGAATCTATAAGAGCGACAATTGGCTCTTATAGATTTTTTTGTTTGTATCCGGAAAATCGGAGTATAATTTCTTGCGTTTGGACAGGAAAATGATACACTAATAGGAGTGTGTCATACTTATCAGAAGCCCATTTTGAAGGGCCTAGGCAAGGAAAAGATGACCGTTAAAATGAAAACTGAAACATTCAGGGAGAAATAAAATGACTAGTATTACCATTACCAAAGGAGCAGTTGAGACACCTATCTATTTACGGATGTTGAATCGTCATGGCTTGATTGCAGGAGCAACAGGGACAGGGAAAACAGTTACCCTCAAGGTCCTCACAGAAAAATTAAGCAAAGAGGGCATTCCGGTCTTTCTAGCTGATATCAAGGGAGATTTATCTGGTTTAGCCAAAGCGGGGCAATGGACTCCAAAACTGGAAGAACGCTACAAACTGCTTGGTCTCACAGATCCGTTTGAGCCGCAAGCCTTCCCTGTTCGATTGTGGGATGTCTTTGGCCAAGCTGGTCATCCTGTTCGTGCGACTGTCGAAGGAATGGGGTCATTGCTTCTTTCTCGTCTACTTGATTTGAATGAAACTCAATCAGGAATTCTTGCAATTGTCTTTAAAGTGGCTCAAGAGAAAGATTGGCCCTTGATTGATTTGAAGGACCTGCAAAGTCTTTTAAAGGAAGTCTATGAACACAGCTCAGACTATTCTGCCCAATATGGTAATATCACCAAACAATCTGTCGGTGCGATCCAAAGAAGCCTCTTGGTTCTTGAAGAAGAAGGAGCGGATCAGTTTTTCGGAGAGCCTGCACTTGATTTAAATGACTTTATGCAACTCGATGCATCAGGGCGTGGGTATATCAATATTCTTTCGGCTACAAAGCTCTTTCATTCACCAAAATTGTATTCAACCTTTTTAATTTGGATGTTGTCTCGTCTCTTTGAAACACTTCCCGAGGTTGGGGATCCCGAAAAGCCAAAACTGGTTTTCTTCTTTGATGAAGCCCATCTCCTCTTTAAGGATGCAAGCAAGCTCTTTCTTGAGAAGGTCGAGCAAGTCGTGCGCCTGATTCGTTCTAAGGGTGTAGGGATTTACTTTATTACCCAAAATCCTCAAGATCTACCAGAATCTGTTTTGGCACAGCTTGGAAATCGTGTACAACATGCTCTTCGAGCTTATACACCAAAAGAAATGAAGGCCATCAAGGTGGCTGCCCAAAGTTTTCGTCCGAATCCAGACTTTGATACAGAAACAGTGATCACAGAATTAGGGACAGGGGAAGCCTTGGTTTCTTTCCTGAATGAGAAGGGGCAACCTAGTGTTGTTGAGCGTGCTTATATTCTCTCTCCTCAATCGAGTTTTGACCTCTTAAATGAAAGTGAACAATTGGCCTTAATCACGACATCGCCTTTCCATCAAAAGTATGCGACGACGATTGATCGGGAATCTGCCTATGAAAAATTAGCAGCTAAAGCAAGCAAGGAAGCACAAGAAGAGGAGAAAAAAGAAGCAGAAAAAGAACGAGCTACGGCGGAAAAAGCAGAGCAAAAACGCAGTCCAGGTCGCCCAAGAAAATCCAGTCTTGAAAAAGCTAAGGATTCCTTCTTGAGTTCCTTATTCCGGACGATTGCGCGTGAGATCGCTAAGCTAATTATGGGCTCCTTTAAACGAAAATAAGCCATTGATAAAAAGAAATAAACTTTTTAAAAAG
>CAJZGQ010000035.1 GCA_916048115.1 uncultured Streptococcus sp.
ACAAGTCAAACCTAAAACCTAATTCTTAGGAACAAACAAATCACCTTTATCTCGATGATATGATACCTCTTAAGTAGACAAGGTAAATACCTAAAATCTACGGCTCTTTGTCAACTGTAGTGGGTTGAAGAAAAGCTAAGCTCGAGAAAGGACAAATTTCGTCCTTTCTTTTTTGATATTCAGAGCGATGAAAATTCGCTTCTTGAAGTTTTCAAAGTTCCGAAAACAAAAGGCATTGCGTTTGATAAGTTTGATGAGATTATTCGTCGCTTCCAATTTTGCGTTGGAATAGGATAACTGAAGGGCATTGATGATTTTCCCTTTGTCCTTTAGAAATGTTTTAAAGACAGTCTGAAAAAGAGAATGAACCTTCTTTATGTTGTCTTCAATGAGTCCAAAAAATTTCTCTGGTTCCTTATTCTGAAAGTGAAAAAGCAAGAGCTGATAGAGATTATAGTGGTATTTCAAGTCTTCTGAATAGCTCAAAAGCTTGTCTAGGATTTCTTTATTGCCTAAATTGTCAAATTAAGTTAGACTTTTCAAGTAACTCAGAAAAACTTGGTAGGGTGATTGAAATAGTTCTAATGGGAATTCATAGACTACCCTCTGTTCAGCTATTCCCCCTTCATCTGTAACAAAAAAATATTTCTCATGATGTCGCCAAATATGTTGTCCATAACCTTTTATTTCCTCAAACTTACTAACTTCTTCCCAGCCTAGTTTACTATATTTCATGAACATTATCCGCTCTTTGTATTAATATTTGGTGATCATCAATACTGATAGGGCACAAAAATTTTGTCTGTAATAATTCTTTAAATAATTGTATCTCTATACTTTTATCATAACATATTCTTAGGTTCATTATCTAATCAATTAATCTATTGTCCATCAATTTTCTTTTTTTAACTCTTTCTCTAATTGTTTTAAGACTAGTAAAATTTCGCTTTTATAATCCATAGTTTCATCTACAAATCTTCTTGCTAAACTAAAAAAATTAATGTCACCGATATTTTCTCCTCTTCTTATACACTTAGTTAAGTTATATATATCCTGTATAATTCCCGGGTATAACTTTTGACTTGGATATTCTAAGTCAATTAAATCTTGTAATTTGTCTGTATATTTCATATATTTATTTTTCATAGTTCAAAACATCAACTTGGTACAATTCCTATATTCACTATCCAGTCTAATGGCCATTGATTTGGTAATAATGGAATTCTGTCAATATTTTGGACACATTTTCGGAGCGATTCATTTAGTCCACTTAAAGTAAAAACAGGAACTTGCTTACAACTAATAGTGTATAAACAAATTCCTTACAAGCTATTTCAATGGTGATACATAATCATCTGGAAGTTTACCTCTCCAGTCAATCCACATTTGCTCAGCAATTGGAATTAATCTTTCAAGCTCTTCCTGAGTAAATAACTCTCTAGTTTCAGGTAAATCAATTAATGATGTAGGACTCTCTTCTATGAATCGTTTCTCACTAGCTTTCTTTTCTTCTTCCGTCGGTGGCCAACGATAGGTCTGAAGTTTACTTAATATTTCTAACTGCGTTCTCTCTCCACTTTCTAATAAGGCAAACAGCTCATTTGGTAATTCATAAACTACACGCTGAGGGGCAATTCCTCCCTCCTCAGTAACGTAATAAAAATGATTACCATCTCTCCAGATATGCTGACCATAACCTTTTACCTCTTCAAACTGGATAACATCTTCCCAGCCTAATTTACTATGTTCCATGTATGTTCTCCTCTCTTGGTACTAATATCTTTCATTACACCTTCTGGAATATCTCCTGGGAAAGTTCGTCCCGTTGGTCTCCACCAGTCATTGGCTCCTGCTTCTCTCCCACTTGGTATTGAAATCCCTTTTTCTGCTACTACTTCTGGAGTGACATCTAAACGATAAAGTGGCCCGTCTTCTAAATAACCTTCATCAAGTCCTAATATGATTTCATAAAGACGATTATCTCCATCGGCAACCTTTTCAATGATATCTGCATGTTCTTTACTCAACCAGAAACTTGTTCCATCATCACCTCCAACAATACCTCCATTCCAATTTTCGCTAGGTTGAAATTTTTGGAATCTGGCTGCTCCATTTTCAAATTGCTGTTTGTGTGCTTTTATGTATTCTGAGCTATAAACCTTTTCGACGATTGGACGATCTTCTTTCGGTATTGATAATACACTTTTGGATGTTTTACCAGGACGATACTCCACTTTAGGTGCGTTCTTAGAAATATTAAAGATTAATTCCCTTTCTTCAGGAGTTAATTTGTCAAAGACTTTCTCTAGATATCTTTCTCGAGTTGCAAAGTCTTTAAACCCAGAACTCTCCCTCGCAAGTTTGCTTTCTTCTATGTTTCGTAAAATGCGTTCACGATCATAAGTTTTTGCTGGTTCTGTTATAGTTTTAACATTGGTATCTACCTTAGGGTTTACCTCAGGAATTACTGGTTTCCTATTGAAGAATGGAACTTTCCCTTTTACCTTACTAAATACATCCGAGAACGTTGTATAGGGTTTATTGTAGTACTGATTATAGCCAACATAAGAGGTATACAAGGTACTTGCTAGTTGGAAGCTCTCAGTAACAGTTCTCACCTTTTTGATATCTTTTGCCCGATTGATTTCTTCCTGTGTAGCAGGTTTGCCTGTAAAAGGATTAATTCCTTCTTCAATTATATAATAATCATACTTAGTTTGAAAGGCGGGATCTCGCCAACTAAGCATTTTTTGACTATCTAAAAGGAAATAGCGATCTAGTAGGTAATCATAATTGGCGCGTTCTGTTTCAGATTTAAATAGTTGTGCATAGGGATTCACATGAGCCATGGAGATCAATGTTTTAAGTTCTGGGTAAGCTTCTTCTAACGCTTCTTGATCCATTGCATCGATACGCTTCTTAAATTTCGGGTCCACCTTGGCTAATTCTGAAGGTAATAACCCTAAGTGATCATCCTTCACTTCATTATACCGCTTCCATAACAATTTGAGATCATTCATATCCCATTTTGCGAGAATCGTATCACCTTGCCCCATATTCGTAAACCTTTTATAGGCTTGAATCACATCTCCATACTCTTCCTCCAGTTCTGCACGTGACATTTTTGAGAGTTTGTCTTCTAACGTTTCAACCTTCGGGTTCTTCACTTTGTTCAGGACTGCTTGTCGTTTTTGCCATCCTAAAGAGATTGTTTGCTTCCATGATAGATCAGATCCACTACTTGGAGGCAAGTAGGTTCCGCTAGCAGCATCCCATGATTGTGCAGCTTGGGCAAAACCATTTTGAACGGCCAATAAATAGCGCTCTGAATTTAAAAAGATAGTTGGAGAGACTGCATTAAAAGTAAGCAGGCTAATTAATATTTTCTGTAATTTTTGTTTTGCTCCTTCTAATACGGCTATGGATAGCGAAAGATTTAGAAAAGCTGAAATCTTATCATCCGATTTTGTTTCCATTAACTGTCGTAGATTAGAAATCTTTTGATCTGCTTCCCTAATTTTTTCTTCTAAATCAACTTGACGCCAACTTTTACTATCTACGTCAGAGGTATATTGACTGACAAATTTTTGACACTCCTCCGCCAGTGATTCTTGGTATAAGACAATCCCTTGAATTAATGGAATTACAGTACTTGTAATATGCGCCTTTGCTGAGTCGTAAGCATGCCCTTTTAACTTTTCTTCAGCGACAAAATTTTCAAGAACTTTAATCAATTCCATATTCTGTTGCACGCACTGGGTGGATATACTAGATAAACTAGTTGCCTGACTTCTGGCGGATTCTAGATACATATCTATACTCATGTGATTTCCTCCGTCACTAATCGTCTTTTTTCTTGGTGAATTGAATCTAACTTCATTTCAATAGATTTATGTTCTTTCCGAAGTTTTTCTAATTCTTCATCCAAACTGTATTCCATTATTCTCACTTGATGCTGAAATTCTAACCGGTCATCCATCATTTGACTTTGATATCTACTACCTTCAAAAAGAAAATTTAGATCATTTAACCAATGTGAATCATTCAACAGCTGATCCATTACTTCCATTTTTTTAAAATCTAATTTTTCTATCCGCTGATATAAGTCCCACTCCTTCTCTGAAAGTTGTCGTTCTTTCTCATGGAGCTTATTCCATGTATCTTCTGCACTCATATCTAATCCTCTAATACATCTAAGTATTTTGATTTCGCTTCATTTGAGAATGACGGCTTAGACTGAATAGTATTCAAAATATTTAAATTTTGACGAATCATGGCATCCTTATCTTCAAATTGGTCGGCTAAGCTATGGATATTTTGAATCATATTCACAATATGATTCGATAGTTGAGTCTGAAGATTCTCAAATTGACTAATACCATTTTTGGCACTATTATTACCAGCAACTGTCGTTTGTTCATCTCTTTGAACTGTAATAGCTGAATGATTATTGGCAGATCCTATTGCAGTAGCATGCTTAGCAGCCACCGAAAGATTACTTTTTACGGTGTATTTATCTCCCATTCATTTCTCCTTTAAATTTTTTCATATTATAAAATCTTTCACAGCTATAAAAAAGCCTAGTTAGTGGTATTCCCCACACATTCGCCCACACAAAAAAACTCAAGCCAATTGACTTGAGTTCCTTCTTATGGATCATTGTAATCATCTGGTTGGTGGCCTTACCAAGCCTAGGGGGGTAAGTGAAATAGCTCGAGAAAAGAATTTATCTGCCCCACAAATCTTCTATAATGCTCGTCTGAAAAACATACAAACTCATATTGGTTATACGATAAAGTAATCTCCACTGCTTTAACATCTTCATCTATCCATTCTTTTTTCCACAATAATCATTAATTTCTCCGCAACATCTAAAACAAAAAGAGAGCAACGAACGTAGCTGCTCTCTATTTTGTTTATTTTTCTACCATACCGCCCTTGATAAGACTGTCTTTCGTTACTGAATAACTAACTGTTTTGTCATCTAGCGGATTAAAGCCTGGGACGATTTCTTTTAATTTATTAAAATCGATTTTTGTGTAATCAATGGTATTGCGGATATAAAAGATTCCGTCTTTGTATTCTGATGTCAGTTCAAATCCATGGCCCATCAGATCTTTGAATTTTTCTTGGCTTTTTGCGACGGCTTCTTTCATGGTTTCAAGAGGGTTCTCACCAGGAACTTTTGAGACGTCGTAATCATCAACTTTTTCTTGTAATAACAAGGTATCTCCCTTGTAATATAAGGTTACAGTGGTCTTACCTGCTTCATCACTCGTTTCAAGAACGGTTTTTTGTGCACCTGCTAGTGCATCCTCTTTTTTGCTTTCATCAGTTGATGACTCTTTTTTCTTTTCTTTAGCAGATGATTTGCTTGTTGCTTTACTTGTCGCCTTAGTGGACGATTGACTAGTAGATTTTGTAGTCTCTTTTTGTGCGCAACCAGCTAAAAGAAGACCCGCTGTCAAGAAGACGGCTAACATTTTTGTGGTTTTATTCATTTTGAATACCTCACTTTTTTATGATGGTTAGGGAAATGACTGACGTCTGAAACGAGTCATTTAGCAAGATCAACTGTCGTTTTAAATGTTATTAGAAAAGCCTCAAAAATGATGTTCACAGTCCCTCCTTATCGATCATTGTAGCCATTTGGGTGGCTGGAATGCCAAGCCCAGGCTGTTTGGATGATGGTTTCGATATTGTCAAATTTTGGTTGCCAACCAAGGATATCACGCGCCTTCTCAGAGGATGCGATCAGGGTATCTGGATCTCCTGGTCTGCGATCAGCAATCTCAAGTGGGATCGGATGTCCTGTCACCTTGCGGGCTGCTTCAACGATTTGAAGATTAGAGAATCCGGTCGATGAGCCCAGATTAAAGGCAGTCGATGGGTTGCCATTTCGGAGATACTCCACGGCTAAAAGATGGGCATCTGCCAAGTCAAATGGATGGACATAGTCCCGGACATTGGTCCCATCTGGTGTCTTGTAGTCATCCCCAAAAATAGAGATCTTCTCGCGTTTGCCTTGGGCTACTTGTAAGACGATCGGCAAGAGGTGGGTCTCTGGTCCGTGGTCTTCGCCAATCGATCCATCTGGTTTAGCACCCGCTACATTAAAGTAACGAAGGGGCACATACTTGATGCCGTATGCTTGATCAGCCCAGCGCATGATAGTTTCCATCATGAGCTTGCTTTCGCCATAAGGGTTGATTGGTTTTTGTGGAGTGGTTTCAAGAATCGGAATTTCTTCTGGAATGCCGTAGGTGGCAGCCGTTGAAGAAAAGACGATGTAGTGTACCCCACATTCATGCATGACTTCCAAGAGTTTGACCATGCCAGCTGTATTGTTGTCAAAATATTTCAAAGGATCTGCCATGGACTCCGCGACCAGTGAGTAGGCCGCAAAGTGGATGACCGCATCGATATCTGCGTGTTCTTTAAACAAAGTGCGCATAAAGTCTTGATCCGCCAGGTCTCCTTGGTAAAAGACGGCATCTGGATGCACCGCTGCACGGTGGCCTGTGACCAGGCTATCGACCACGACGACTTTTTCCTGTCCTTCATTGACCAAGCGGTCGACCATGTGGGAACCGATATAGCCAGCTCCTCCGAGTACGAGTATTGCCATTTGTTTTCCTTTCGCTTCTTGTCTTCTCTATTATTGTACCAAATTTCTGCCGCTTCTCCACACTTAAAGTGTCGCAACAAAGCGTCTAAAGGCAGCTTGTCCTTCTGCTGTTCTCTTGTAGACACCGGCATCTTCGAGCACGCGCGCAAAGATCTGACCGACTGATTCACGAACAATAGCTTCTGCCTCTGCTTCGTCTGTGATGGATGGGTGAGTGGCTTTCAAGTCATCCGCCCAAGGCTGGTGGTAGGTCGCCACAGTGCTTTCACGTCCAAGCAGATAGTCTTGAACCTGCTTGAGCTCTTCCTTGAGTCGAGGTGGCAATATGGCCAAGCCCATGACTTCGATCAAGCCAATATTTTCTTTTTTGATGTGTTGCACATCCGCATGTGGGTGATAAATGCCATCGGGATGCTCTGGTGAGGTTTGGTTATCACGGAGCACTAAGTCCAATTCATAATGCCCATCACGAATCCGTGCAATGGGGGTAATGGTATGGTGGGGCTGACCATCGGATACCGCTAAAACTTGAACGGCTGGATCCGAGTAGCCTCGCCAGGCTGTGAGGATATGGTCTGCCAGGGCAATCAATTGCGCCTTGTCGTCCGATTGCAAACGAAGAACTGACATGGGCCAATTAACAATTCCTACCGATACAGCCTCAAAGCCCTCAATGGTAAAGATTTCCTCAACAGGAGCTAGCTCCATAGGGAAGGTGTGCCGTCCGCCTTGGTAATGGTCATGAGTCAGGATGGACCCCCCTACAATGGGCAGGTCTGCATTGGAGCCCGCAAAATAGCCTGGAAAAGTCTCGACAATGGTCAAGAGTCGCTCAAAGGTCTTACGACTAATGGCCATGGGAACATGCTGGCTATCAAGGAAAATGCAGTGTTCATTGAAGTAGGCATAAGGGGAATACTGAAAGCCCCAGTCATGACCGTTCATATCAAAGCGAATAATCCTGTGATTAGCCCGGGCTGGATGGTCTAGGCGACCTTGATAACCTTCATTTTCAAAACACAATTGGCAGGCTGGATAATGACTGGCTTTGGCAAGTTTGGCCGCTGCAATGTCTTTAGGATCTTTTTCAGGTTTTGACAGATTAATGGTGATTTCAAGAGAACCGTAGGGAGTTTCTGCCTCAAAGGCAATGTTTTGTGCAATCGCTTTGACTTTGATGTAATCATTGCGCTTAGAGAGGGCATAGAAATCAGCAATCGCGTCTTCCTTGGACTGACGGTAGGTCTCCCAAAAGCGATGGTTGACTTGACTAGGACTAGGGGTAATCCAATCCATCAACTCCGCACCCAGGCTGTCTTTTTCGGCCATGCTGTCTTGGATTTTACTATTTGCAACAGCGATCTCCACCAACTGATCTTTGAGTGCAATCAAGTCTTCTTTTTTGGCTGGGGCATCTAGCCCTTCTTCTCCAACGCGACTCATGACGCGATTTTTTAGATAAATCCGGTCCATCTCTTCGTAGTCACTCGCCGCAATGACGGCTGTGACAAATGCATCTAATACCTGTTCTGTCATCCTATCTCCTTTTTAATCGATTACCCGTGTCCCTGCCGCAACTTCTGCAATATAAAAGCTAGGCGCATAGCCAACGACTTCTTCATAGCGTTTGCCGACAACTTCTTTAAATGCTTCAACCTTATCTTTGTTGACAAGGGCGATGGCGCAACCACCAAAGCCTGCTCCCGTCATACGAGCACCCAAGACGCCTTCTTGTTCCCAGGCTGTATGCACCAAGGTATCCAATTCTAGACCAGTCACTTGGTAGTCATGCTCCAAGGATACGTGGGAAGCATTCATGAGACGGCCAAAGCCTTCCAAATCACCTGCTTCAAGCGCCTTGCGAGCTTGGAGAGTCCGTTGGTTTTCAAGTACAGCATGACGAGCCCGTTTGATGCGATTTTCATCCTTGATCAAGTAGCTGTAGGCATCAAAAGACCAGAGATCCAATTCTCCTAAGGTTTGGATATCCAATTTTTCTTGGAGTTCAGAAACGGCAGTTTCGCATTCTGAACGACGTTCATTGTATTTTGAATCCGCTAATTCCCGGCGTTTGTTGGTATTCATGATGACTACGACATTTTCTTTGAGGTCCAGCGGTACCAAATCATACTCTAGGGTGTTGGTATCGAGGTAAATAGCCCGTTGATCAGCTCCCATACCGATGGCAAATTGGTCCATGATCCCAGAGTTAACTCCGATGAAGTGATTTTCGGTTTGTTTCCCGATCTTGACCAGATCTAGACGATCTAAGTGAAGATCATATAGTTTCTCAGCGATGACGCCAATCAAGAGCTCAAGCGAAGCTGAAGAAGAAAGACCAGATCCGTTTGGAATATTACCGTAGACATAGACATCCATACCGCTATCAATAACATGACCAGCTTCTTGCAAGAAATGGAGCACGCCTTTTGGATAGTTGGTCCAGTTGTGCTCTTTTTCAAAGTGGAGATTTTCAAGTGGGACCTCAATGATCCCCTTGTCTTCAAAGTTTCCTGAGAAGAAACGCAAGACCTTATCCTCACGCTTTCTTGCCGCTCCGTAGGTACCAAGAGTGATGGCCGCTGGGAAGACATGGCCTCCATTATAGTCCGTGTGTTCACCAATCAGATTGATCCGTCCTGGTGAGAAGAAAGTGTGGTCAGCCTTTTCCCCAAAGACAGCCTGAAATTTTGCTTGTAAATCTTGAGATGTGATTGTTGTCGTCATGAGAAACTCCTTTAGTTTTGTAAACGTTTTTATACTTGTATTATATCTGATCACAAGTAAAACTTCAAGTGTTTTTAGTAAAATTTTATTAATTTTTTATTTCACACGAAAAAAGGCGAGAGTAGAGGCTTTTCATCCGATTACAACTTCTATTCGATCATTGCCGACTTGAGTTAATTTTAGTAAAACTTTACCAAAAAATCTCAATTGGGAGTGACCCAATTGAGATTCTGAATCCTTTAGTGTTTCTTTCTTGGATAGACAAAAGATCCAAGGAAGGTTAAGAGGCTGATGCCCATGAGGGAGAGGAGGTTCCCTGTTTGACCGGTTTTTGGCAATACCGATGATGCAGGACTGGCTGACACGCTGACAGGAGCCTGATCAGTGGCTTGTGACACAGCGATCGGAGTAACTTGTGGACGTTCAAGAGTGCTAGCTTTTTCTTGCTTGCTAACAAGGACCTGTGTTCCAGTGTGACCAACCTCTACTGGTTGTGTCTGATGTGTTGGATCTTGGACTGGTGAAGTTGGATCTTGGGTTTCTGGTGTTGTCAATGGTGCAGGTGCTGGATAGAAGAGACCATGACCAATGCGGTAGGCGTACTCTGTTTCCGACATTTTTCCGTTTACAATTTTTGGAATATCAACCGGTAAGGTACCTAGATGTTCCTTGCCATTGAAGATGACTTCCACTCCTGCAGGAATATTAGGACCGAAGGCATTGTCTGGTTTGAGGGATTCCGTTGGATCCATTCCCTTATTTCCATAGACTG
>CAJZGQ010000036.1 GCA_916048115.1 uncultured Streptococcus sp.
GACGGGTCATGTATTCCACAAAGGCATTGGCTTCTTTTGGATGTTTGGTAGTAGCTGAGATAGACCATGCCAAGTCTCCTGCACCAACGGTTAAGCTTTGTCCTTTTTCTTTTCCTGGAATCATGAAGGTTCCAATCTTAAATTTCGGTTTTTGTTCATTAATCGCTGTAACCGCCCAAGATCCATTTGGTGTCATGAGGACATCTCCACGCGCGAAGGCTCCGATAACATCGGTATAGCCAGCACCTTCCCAGTTCTTTTGCTTCGAACCTTTAATGCGAAGAATATCCATCACCTTGATGTCATCTTTCATAATCGGATCAGTCAATTTAATAGCATTTGGTTGAGAATAACGAAGGTATTGATTGGCTTCTTTTCCTCCACCTGCTGCTGTCGCAAAGGCTAATTGATTGTAACCATTGAGTGTCCAAGCATCTGCACCTGCAATCCCAAATGGTGTTTGTCCTTTAGCAACGATGTCTTTGACTAACTGTTCAAATTCATCCCAGGTTTCAGGAACCTTCAAGCCCAGTTCTTCGAATTTATCTTTGTTGTAATAAATTCCATAAGCATTGGCTGTAAAGGGAACGTTGTAGACTTTTCCGTTCACGGCATATTTTTCAGCATAGCCATTTTTCACGCGTTTCATATAGTCTTTATTGGACAAATCTTCGAAGACACCTGCTTTTGCCCATTCTTGTAGTTCGATGGACTGTGGGTATATATTAACCACATCTGGCACATCTCCTGCGAGGACACGTGTTTTCAATACTTCACCACCGTTCGGTACATTGACAACTTTGACCTTGACCTTTGGGTTTTCCTTTTCAAAATCACGCGCGATTTCTTCCAAAGTTTTAGTCATTTCTTTTTTCTGGTTGAAATACTCGATGGTCACTGTGCCATCCGCCGATTTACCATCGTTGGAGCAAGCACCGAGCCCAAACAAGGCTAAGCCTGTTGTCGCAAGAAGTCCGATTTTTTTATACCATTTCATTTGGCTCTCTCCTTTTATTTTTTGACAAAAACATATTGTTTGCTGAGGAAATCTCCCTGAGGAAGAACGACGGTTAAGCCTGCATACATGAGCTCAGCTCCTGAATAGACTTGGTTGGTCCCTTCTAAGCTATAGAGCGCATCTTCTTCCAACCCTTTGAGCTTCAGAGTCGGCTCGATCTCCTCAACCGTTGATAAGACCCGTACATAGGTTACAACCGTACGGTCTTGATAAGTGAACTGGACGGCTGCTTGATTGCTACCATGACCTGGATTGATCAAGCGGTAGTGTTCTCCGAATTGGACAAGGGGTCGAATCGTTTTGTAATGAGCAACTTGATCTGCGATCCGATCCAACTCTTCTTGCGGAAGACTGGTTAGATCCAATTCATAGCCTAGATTTCCCATCATGGCTACATGGCCACGCGTTTCTAGTGGTGTGATCCGTCCCATCTGGTGATTTGGCACCGCTGATACGTGAGCTCCCATAGAAATAGTTGGATAGAGATAACTCGATCCATACTGGATCGGAAGTCTGGCAATGGCATCCGTATTGTCACTCGCCCAGACCTGTGGGAAGTAACGCATCATCCCCAGGTCATTACGACCACCACCACCTGAGCAAGACTCAAAGAGGATGTGCTCGTATTTCTCCGTCAAGTACGAAACCACTTCATAGAGACCCAAGATATAAGCATGGGATTGCATCTTGGTTTCCAGGTAGGTTTTCCCATTTCCAAGCTTGGTGATATTGCGGTTCATATCCCATTTGATATAGTCGATCTCATGGTTTCCGAGCAAGTCATCCAAGACCTGCTTAATATAAGCCACTACTTCTTTATTGGAGAAATCAAGCACCAGTTGATTCCGTGAATAGGTGTGTTCATAGTCTGGGACTTGAATAGCCCAGTCCGGATGAGCTCGGTAGAGGTTGCTGTCAACAGAAATCATTTCGGGCTCCACCCAAAGGCCAAATTGAAGTCCCTTGTCATGGATGCCTTGGATCAATTCTGCTAGACTTCCACCTAATTTTTCTTCATTGACGGTCCAATCACCAAGGGCCCGATTGTCATCATAACGATTGCCAAACCAGCCATCATCAAGAACAAAGAGTTCAATCCCCACTTTTTGAGCTTCGTCTGCTAGCTCCAATAATTTGTCTTTTTTGAAATCAAAGTAGGTCGCTTCCCAGTTGTTGATAAGAATTGGACGTTCTTTATGGGCAAAGGGGCTAGGAATGATATGGTTTTGGACAAATGCTTGACTCTCTTGACTGAGACCGGTCAATCCCTTATGGGAGTATGTGATCATTGCTACTGGCGTATCAAAGCTCTGATTTGGTTCCAATTCCCAAGCGAAGTTTTCAGGATTAATCCCCAGTCCAACCCGAACTTCATTGAGTTGATTCTTTTGAACAAATCCTTCAAAATTTCCACTGTAGAGCAGTTGGAAAGCCAGAGCAGAACCCGCATCTTCCGTCACTTCATGATCTGCAAGGATAAGGGCTGGTGTCTGGGCGTGTCCAGAAGCACCACGGTTGGAGCTGATGGAGAAGATTCCTTGCTCTACTTGCTGGCGGCGGACTGTTTTTTCTCTTGCATAGGCTCCTTGCAGAGTGATGATATCGTAGTCACCTGCTGGGACATCGGCCAACACACTGAGAGCCTTGTGGATCACGACGGTTTCATCACTACAGTTTTCAATCTTTGAAAAGCTGGTGATGGTTGTCCGATCCTCGTAGGCTGTGTAATAGAGGGTCAAACGAAGGGCCGCTTGATCATCTTCAAAGACCAAGGCCAAGGTTTCAGCACTATCTACTGTATGGGGATTGGGAAGACCAGTTGCCTCGACACTGCCAGAGTAGATATTGGCTCCGACATAGAGGAAATCTGTCACCTCTGTGGCACCGTGCTGGATTTGAATAGACGGCTTTCGAAAATCTCCAAGCCCGTGCTGTCCTAAGATCTGACGCTGGGTATCCAAGCTGAAGGTTCGATTGTCAGGTGTTGGATTTCCAGAGAATGCGTGATCCTTCTCATGCACCGTATTGGAAAAATGATAAGACGGGATCGGACGTCCCAGATGCTTGAGCATTAGGTAGCCATCTCGATTTTCAAGGATCAGGCTCAGTCCCTTACTTTCTACATAGAACAAATTTGGTTCGATACGAATTGCCATATCTTCCTCCATTGGACCCTAAAAAATCACTATGTATTTTTATATTCAGTTCCAATATTTTTCTTTTTTTACATGTCTTTATTTTACTTGATGTAAACGCTTTCTAAAATAGAATTTTGTTGGACATATATGGTAAAATGTTAGGTAGGAGGTTTCCCTATGTTAGTCTTTTCTGAATACCAAACCGATACCATTGACCTAGCCCTTGATTTTTATGGCTACGAAGATTGCCCAAAAAACTATGAATTCGGCCCTAGCGTTCGGGATAATTTTGTTCTGCATTATATCACCAAGGGAAAAGGTGTCTTCCGCTTCAATAATAAAGAAATCAACCTAGAAGCCGGGGATCTCTTCCTTCTCCCCAAAAATAAAGTGACCTACTACAAGGCAGATGAAGAAGAACCTTGGTCCTACTACTGGATTGGCATCAGTGGCACCAAGGTGAGTGATTTCATGCGTTTTTCAACCCTGCATGCAAAAGGTTTTCTAAAGAAAACAGAGGTGGAAACAGAAAAGATCGGCCAGTTTATGGAGCGACTCGTCCACAAGGCAGAGGCTTCGAAAATGACTTCTCACTACCAACTCCACCTACTCTCGCAGATCTATGAACTGCTTTATCTGATTGGCGAAGTGGCTCCTGATAGCCACCAGAGCGATCCATCTCCGACCTATCAACTCTACCTGACCTGCAAGCATGTGATTGAGACGCATTACAATAAAGAGCACTTGAGTATTCAAGAGATCGCTGATGACCTCAATGTCCATCGCTCCTATCTGACAACTGTCTTTAAGGAATTTCACCAGATCTCTCCCAAGGAATTCTTGCACTCGGTCCGCATGCAGCGTGCCCAACAGTTACTGACCAATACGGACGAAAGCATTAAGATTGTAGCTTACTCGGTGGGCTTTTCAGATCCCCTCTATTTTTCAAAAGCCTTTAAGGCCTATAGCCAACTGACTCCTAGCCAATATCGTAGCAAACATAAAATTTAGTAAAATTTTATTTCTTTTTACTAGTTTTTAGAGTATACTGGAAGTAGAAATCAATAAAGGATGAACTATGGCAACAATTAAAGACATTGCGGAAAAAGCAGGCGTTTCTCAGGCAACGGTCTCTCGCGTCCTCAACCAGGATGCGACCTTATCGGTTGGGGAAGACACGCGCAGTCGGATTCTTCGCATCGCTGAGGACCTGCATTACCAAAAGAAAAGCCGCAAAACAGCGCCTCAACCAGTTGAGGATTTTCATAAAATCGTCATTTTTGAATGGTACACGCGCGAAGAAGAATTAGATGACCTCTACTACTATGCCATTCGGATGGGGTTAGAAAAACAAGCCCAGGAATTAGGCTATGAGATCTTTCGTATCTTCAACAAGGACGATTGGTCTTTGATTCAGGAGGCAGACGGCATTATTGCTCTTGGAAAATTCAGTCCCAAGACCATTCAAGATCTAGAAAGCTACGGCAAACCCCTGATCTTTGTCGATAGCAATACCCTCTATCTGGGGCATTCTTGCGTTACGACAGATTTAGAAGATTCTGTTATCACCGCTCTCGAGCATTTTCTTGAGCATCATCACAAGGAGATCGGACTCTTGGTTGGTCAAGAAGAGACCGCAGATGCGACGCCGCTTCAGATGGATCCTCGTCAACGAGTCTTTCAACAGTTTCTCACGGAAAAAGGGCTTTATGAGGAGCGCTTTGTCGCTGTCGGTCAGTTCTCAACTGAGTCAGGCTATCAAATGATGGAGCAGCTGATTCAAGCACTGGGCGACGACTTGCCAACTGCCTTTTTCATGGCTAGTGATGCCATAGCTGTTGGGGCCCTTCGGTCCCTTCAGGAACACCAAATCGCTGTGCCTGATCGCGTCAGTCTCATTTCCTTCAATGATACCTCCATCGCCAAGTATGTCTTTCCTGCCCTCTCTACAGTGACCGTCTACACAGAAGAAATGGGCAAGCAAGCCATTCAGCTGTTGCGGCAGACCTTTCAAGGGAGTCAACCAAGTGTTCCCTGCATGGTCAAATTAGCCACCAAACTGACGATTCGAGACAGCAGTCGCTAGGAGGTCTTAGTCTTATGAAAACACACGAAATCCTCTTTCAAACCCTTTCTCAGGCAGATGATTACGTCAACGGGGAACAGTTGGCAAAAGAATTAGGCGTTTCCCGCACCTCCATCTGGAAGGCTATTCAGCGCCTGGAAAAAGATGGGGTCGTCATCGAATCCCTAAAAAAGAAGGGCTATAGACTGGTCTCAGGCGATATTCTGCTTCCTGAAGTCATCGCAAGCAATACCCAGTTGACCGTTACTTTGAATGAAGAATGTCATTCTACCCAATTGGACGCAAAATTAGGCATGGAAGCCCATAAAGAGGGCATGGCTCTCTACCTGGCCAAATCCCAATCTGCTGGAAAGGGCCGCTTTGGTCGCGACTACTACTCTCCCGATCAAGGCGGCATCTATATGTCTCTTCATCTCAAGCCCCAACTCCCACCTGCGGAGCTCCCCCCTTATACCCTCATGGTCGCAGGAGCCATCTATAAGGCTATTAAAAATCTAACCCTGATCGATGTCGATATCAAATGGGTCAATGATATATACTATCGCCATAAAAAAATTGGGGGAATCCTAACCGAAGCTATCACATCCATCGAGACTGGCCTTGTCACGGATGTCATTATCGGAGTCGGTCTCAATTTGGCTATCTCTACTTTTCCAGATGAGCTAGAAAGCAAGGCTGGTTCCTTATTTGAAGGCCCTTGTCCCATCACCCGCAATGACCTCATCAGTGAGATTTGGAGAGAATTTCTTCATACGGATATCGATGAACTGGTCTACCTCTACAAAGAGCGCTCCCTGGTCTTAGGACGAACCGTTACCTTTGAGCAGAACCAGCAGACCTATCAGGGCCTCGCCAAAGACATCTCCGATACCGGCCAACTCTTGGTCCAGTTAGAAAATCAAGAAGAAATCTGGCTCAATAGTGGCGAAATTTCCTTGACGAAATGGTGACATGAAGTTTAGAAAAAGCCACCCGAGGGTGGTTTTTTTGATTGTTTTATCTAGTTTCCATTATGCTCTCTTTGGAAGGCTTCCATATCTGCCGTTGGAAAATTATTTATCATATTTTACCTATCTTTTCAAGAGGCATATTCAATAGTATCTGAAAGAAAACTTTCAAGTAAATCATCTAAAGAATTAAATTTCTCTACTACCTCCGCAGATGGCATATCTAATTCCAAATATTCATCGTTACTAGGATTATATACAAACCAACTAATATTGTTCTCTCCGATAAAAACAAACCGTTTATTTTCTTCAACTTCATGCAAAATATTATTATAATCAAAGAAATCATAAACCTCAGCAGAACAACTATCATCTGTTTTTAAACCATAAAGCACACTCCCATTAAAATCAAGACCATTTACTTTTGTTAAAAATCGTGAATATTCTTGTTCCATAAATGTTTGAACTTTATTTATTTCATTTTTGCTAAGAGATTTAATTTTATCTAAATTAATTGGAGAATTTAACTTTTCCCCATAACCAGATTCAATTTTTTCTATTTTTTCTAAAAGTTCAAGCCACATTTAATTACCTCACTAATTATATATGTTTTTTCCAATAATTGGCCACAAAACTTCCTTACTGTCCCCGATTTTCATTGTTCTAGTAATACTGTTTTGATAATTGGTAGTAACTTTATGGTAAGGTTCATTCTTTATCAAGACCAAAATGCTAAAGTCGTTGGTTCCACTATCATCAAGTGGCAATTCATGGTGCAGTTGATAACCTTTCGGCACCAATCCATCTTTCAACTTTTAACTACATCCGATGTTCTAATAATAGACTGGTGATCTAGCATTTCCTGTATTTGTTTTTGAATCATTTCAGCCTCCCGGTTGTTACTTTCATGCTTTTATTATATCGTATCAAAAACACAAAAGTAACAATGATGATTATTCATAAAAAGATGTCGAACAAATACCTTCCGACATCACTTTCCTCATAGTATATTTCATCAAAAATATTATGTATCCGTTGATGCCTATAGTACTGAAAGCCACTGAAAGATAATAACAGAACTACTAGCAACGAATAGAATACAAATTTTCTCTCCTTCATCCGAATTTCATAATACACAGCTACAAAAATTCTACCTCTGCTACCCAAACTTTATCAGTATTAGCACAAGTAAACTCTATTTTAAGACCTACTTTGGATAATGTTTATTCAAAAACTTTTCTACTATACGTTTATTCATCTAATCAATTAGATATCAATAGTTTCTCCAATAGATAAAACCGTATAGTTTGCGTCTTCGACTTCTTTATTTGTCGTATTGTAATGACTATAGTCTTCAATATGAATTGGATAAATATTTTTAGGTTGAAGTAGATCATTCATTTGGTTTAGCATTTTCAAATCCATTGTAAATGGTCCACCAAACGAATCAGATTTTACAGCACCTAAATTAGCAAATATAGCATCTACATTTTTGGGAACACTTTTTATTAAATTTGGATAGAAAATAGTATCACCCGTAAAATAAATCACTTTAGTTTCTGATGAACTTGCAATTGATATTTGATAACCATTAACTTTACCAACTATTTTTTGCATAATGTAATTACTAGCATGATAAGCTGGTAACGCTTTGATAGTAATAAGATAGTCATCGATAGAAAACTGCTTTTCTTCGCCCCACTTTAAAATAAAATTATTTAAGCCAGACAACTCATTTAAGATTTTCTTATTAGGAGAAATTACAGTTTTACCCTTTAAATAATTTTTTCCTACATCATCTAAATGATCCTGATGACCATGAGTAATTAGCCATACATCAACTTTATTAAGAAGAGACTTATCATGATTGACATTAGTTTGTTTCTCGGACACAAATCCTTTAAACTGAACTAAAGTTCCTTTAGGAGATAAATCAGGATCAATTCCTATATAAAATTTATTATCAATGGAAAGGACTCCACATGCAACTCCACAATAAGTAAACGAAATAGACATAATACCCCTTTTATTCTTTTTATATAACGATATTTGTTCAATCTATAAGTTGAAATAAAAGTAATTATCAGATTAATCACCATAAATAAAACAACAACTACTACCATCGACCAAAAGTTCAAATTCACAACAAGACTAGTATACCACAAACCATATGCACCAGCTCTGGACAAACCACAAGAAAACCACCTCGAGGGTGGTTCTTTTTTTATCAATCGTCCATCACTCCGCCTGTGAGTTGGTACATGAGGTAAATATGCTCCAAGGTTTTTACCTTATCCACATGTTCCACATCTTTCACACCTCCCAAGGCTAGTAAAGGGACAAAACCGAAACATTCATCGTAGGCCAATTGACCATGTTTGGCAACAGCTTTTTTGTAGAGTGAAATATCGAAATAATCGTCTTTGAAATCTTCATCATCAACATACTCTATGAAACGATCCATACGCTTAATCATAATATCCAAATCCTGAATATTATATTGGACAATTCCTACGTAGGCGTTCTCTTCCCAAGTAATAATATCTCCAAATGCTGTTACGAACATAGGGAAAGCGATATCTCCTCTGAAATAGCTATCTCGGAGAAGCTCAAGATAATCCTCTGGATTAATCACCTTCAAATAACCATCTAAAAAGGTTCCCAGACCATCCTCTTGCCAAATCTGTAGCAACTCAGTAGGAACTTGATCCTTATACTTTTCAATGACTTCTTGGGGCATATCTGCCTCTTTGATAAAGTTTTCTAACATGTTATCCTCCGATTTGGTTTTTAGCATCGTTTCTCTATAATCCCAGTATACCACAAACCATATGTATCAGAGTCTACTTAACAAGAAGAATAACAGATTCATAGGCATTTAAGTATCTAAAGGAAAGATAATAAGAATAATGTTTTTGAAACACTCTACCAAACACCATCCCCCTATTATCCCCCCACTTATGGTATGATGGTAGAGTATGTATAGGTGCCAAGCTACTTGGGCACCTCCGTGCTATAAGGAGAACCAATATGAAAATCGCATGGAATGAAATTAAATACCAACCCAAGAAGTTTATCCTGATTGAACTCCTCATTACCATCCTCATGTTTATGGTGGTGTTCTTATCCGGCCTGACAAATGGACTGGGCCGTTCAGTATCCGCCCAAATCGAGAACTATGGGTCGCTGCACTACATCCTTTCGACGGATTCAGAAGGGATTATCCCTTTTTCAACTATTACGGCGAAAGATTTAGATGAGATTAACAAGATAGAAGGGATGGACTATTCTGGCTTGTCGATCCAGCGGGCAACCGTCTCAAAATCAGAGGATTCCAACACCCTGGATATCACCTATTTCGCGACCGATCATAACGAAAAAGAGATCCTCAATCCAATCATGGAAGATACTGACATCAAGATCTCCGACTTACAGAAAAACGAGATCATTCTGGACCATTCTTTCAAAGAGGATGAGGGAATCCAAATCGGCGATCAAGTGATCGACAAAACCTCTAAGCAAAAGCTCAAGGTCGTGGCCTTCGCGAAAAATGCTAGATACGGCTATAGCAAGATTGGTTTTATCAGCTCGGAGACCTACACAGGTATGAGGCAAAAAACAGATTCAAGCTATCAATGGCAAGCCCAAACACTTGTGACCAAGAAGAGCATCACTTCTAACGATCTATCCGGCAACTTAATGGTGACGGATAAGAAGCAAGTGATCGATAAAATCCCTGGCTACAAGGCTCAAAACCTGACGCTACGGATGATCA
>CAJZGQ010000037.1 GCA_916048115.1 uncultured Streptococcus sp.
AGAAAGGGCTTGCTTCCAGCGCAAACGTTTGTCGCATCCAACTATTTTTGGTAAAATAGGGACATTCACATGAAAGAAGAAATAAAAATGGAAAATCAAACCTTAATGCAATATTTTGAGTGGTACCTGCCAGCCGATGGCAACCACTGGACGCGTCTTGCTGAAGATGCGCAACACTTAGCAGACTTGGGTATTTGTAAAGTCTGGATGCCACCTGCCTTTAAAGCTACTTCTAACAATGACGTTGGTTACGGTGTCTATGACCTCTTTGATTTGGGCGAGTTTGACCAAAAAGGGACGGTTCGCACCAAATATGGCTTCAAAGAAGATTATCTGCAAGCCATTCAAGCCCTCAAAGCTGCTGGTATTCAACCAATGGCCGATGTCGTTCTTAACCACAAAGCTGCAGCAGATGGTCTAGAGGAGTTTGAGGTCGTTGAGGTCGATCCGATGGATCGAAACAAGGTTCTCACTGAGCCCTTCACCATTCAAGGATGGACTAAATTCACCTTTGATGGTCGAAATGGAGCCTATAATGACTTCCACTGGCATTGGTACCATTTCACCGGTACTGACTACGATGCTTCTCGCAATAAGAATGGAATCTACCAAATCCAAGGGGACAACAAAGGTTGGGCTCATGGAGATCTGGTAGACAAGGAAAATGGAAACTACGATTACCTCATGTACGCCGATATCGATTTCAAACACCCTGAAGTTGTAGAAAATCTCGATCAATGGGCTGAATGGTTTATCGAAACGACTGGTGTAGAAGGTTTCCGTCTGGATGCCGTCAAACACATCGACTCCTTCTTTATGAAGAATTTCATCCACAATATCACCCAAAAGTACGGGGAAGATTTCTACGTCTTTGGCGAGTTTTGGAATGGGGATAAAGAGACCAACGATGAATACTTGGAAAGCATTGACTACTTATACGACTTGATCGATGTGGCCCTCCACCAAAATTTCTTCAGAGCCAGCCAAGAGGGGGAAAATTTCGACCTGAGAAACATTTTTGATGGAACACTGGTGCAACATCATCCTGAACAGGCTGTATCCTTTGTGGACAACCATGATACCCAGAGAGGGCAAGCCTTAGAATCTACCATTGAAGAATGGTTTAAGCCTGCAGCCTATGCCTTGATCTTACTTCGTGAAGCTGGTTTGCCTTGTGTCTTCTATGGAGACTACTACGGTATCGAGGGCAAATTTGCGCAAGAAAGTTTCCAAGAGGTTCTCGATCGCCTCTTATGGGTTCGTAAAGATCTGGCCTATGGGGAACAAACGGACTACTTCGATGATCCTAATTGCATCGGTTGGACACGCTCAGGTACTGGAGAATCAGCACCAATCGCTTGCTTGATTTCCAATAACCAAGCTACTACAAAAGTCATGGAGATTGGCTCATCCTACGCAGGTCACACCTACTATGATGTCTTAGAAAATTGTAGCGAAACTGTCCAAGTTCAAGAAGACGGTACTGCCGAATTCCCAGTAGCAGAGCGCTCTGTCAGCGTCTGGGTAGCCCAAGATACAGAGGGCCAATAACCTTTATATGTAATGTTCTCCTAGGATCTACATGTTCCTAGGAGATTTTTTTCCTGTGAAAATTTTATAGGAAATACAGCTTCATTTTAGCACTATAAGAAAACGCTGTCAATGGGTATCGCGTCTATTTGAAAGAAATAAAGAGCATCAAAAAAACTCGTTTTCCAGTTTGGAAAACGAGTCCTCTTTTTAGCTCAATTCTGCAATGATTTCTTTCAATTGGGCTTTCGTATGAACTCCAGCCACTTGTTTGACAACTTGTCCATCTTTTTTAAAGAGAAGAGTTGGGATCGACATGATACCGAATTGACGTGCTGTATTTGGATTTTCATCGACATCCATCTTACAGATTTTCAAATCATCTTCATGTACTTCTTCTGCCAACTGATCCAAGATTGGAGCCTGCATGCGGCATGGACCACACCAAGTTGCCCAAAAGTCAATCAAGACAAGGCCTTGGCTGGTTTCTTGTTCAAAAGTTGCATCTGTGATTACGTGTGCCATATTTCCTCCTTTTTCAGTAGTGACTACTGATTTAGCATTTCTGCTTTTATTTTACACTAAATGATGCCATTTTAGAAATATTTGCTACGGGGACTCCTTAGGCATCTTCTCTCTTTTTGCGCCAAAAGATGAAGCTAGAAGCTGTTAGGCTGATCACCCCTAAGAGACCCAGAGCATGGTCTTTGCTACCTGTTTGTGGAAGCGTATGGTCCGCATGCCCTCCTTCTACTGCAGGAGTTGGAGCTTGAGGATCTTCTGCCAATCCTGGTGAAACAAATTGAGGGCCATAGGATACAGCTAGAGCAAGGTGAGGGTGCTCTTGGGCAGCTGATGCGGTCTTCGTCTCAACGACCTTCTCAGGAAAATCTTGGCTTGGTTGGACAAAATGTTCCGGGGTTGGAAGCGTATATTCTTCCTTGTAGTGCACTTCTGGTGCTACTAGAGCAGCTCCTTCAACTTCTGGCAGGTTTGCATAGTCTGTATCGCTTGCACTTGGTAGATAGCTTCCCTTTTGGGCGCGGGTCTTTTCGACAATTGGAATCGCAGCCTGGATAGAATCTGTCTTAAAGGTCACTTCATATGGATGCTCCACCGTTAAATCAGATGGGTCATAGGTGTTAAAGACTAGGGCTAACTTGTGACCTTTCTTAACCGTATAGAGATTTGGTTGGAGATAAACAGTGTAATCATGATATTCCCCAACTTTAGGCTCGATACTTTCGCGAGAGCTTGCTGAATCGTAGCCAGACTCAGGATTAGCCAGGTTGATCCAGCCTTTTGCGATCACCTTGTACTTGGTCTTGATGGTTTCGTATTCGGCTACAGATAGATTGCTTAAATTGCTTCCCATCCAGAAAGCGTCGGCTGTTTTATCTTGCTTGACGCTACCATTTCCTACCACGTCAAAGTCCTCATCTGCCACGTCTACCAAGAGGGCATTGAGTTGGAAATTCTTTCCTTGACCTTTGGCAAGAGCTGCCTTGAAATGAACGGGAATGTGGCCCTTGATCGTAGTGTCCTCAGTGACATCAGAAACAAAGGTCAGATTAGCCTTAGAAGAGGCTTTGCTGACTGTTTCATTACGGTTAGCGATCTCAACACCCGCAGCCGCATAGTCACTTGAAATGGTTTCTTCCAAGCGTTTCGACTGAGCATTCAAGAAGAGACGTTGACTGCTCTTCCAGTTATCATAGCTGGTCCACTTACTTGGATCATAGTTGTTTTGAGCTAGAACCGCTGGCAAGCTTTCGACGTGATTGTCCACGCCATATAGGTAGTGGGTCAACCAGGTATTGAGCAAATCATAAAAATCTTGACCATTGGCAGTAATGCTGTACCCACGGGACATAGCAGCTGGATAGACGTGGTCTCCTTGGTGGAGATAGAGCTTGACATCTTGGCCCGCTTTCTTGAGGGCATCGTACATAAGTTCAAAATGCTTGGTCTTGACATTGTCATCATTCAAGCCATGGACGATCAGGGCACTGGTCTTGAGATTTTCTGGATGAAGGGTATAATCCCGCTCCTTCCAGACATCACTGTAGTTGCGATCATGAGCGTACTGGTCCTTGTTCAATTGGTTGATGTAGTTGGAATAGTTTTGCCAAATCCCTGCCCAATCGTCTTGGTCCAGCATTCGCGTGCTAACGTAGAGGGAGAGCCATGAAAGGTCACTATAAGGTGCATTGCCAAATCGGGTCCCTTGGCTATTGAAATAATCATACCAAGAAGCAATACCTGCTGCTGGAACGATGGTCTTTAGGCCTTCTACGCCAGTCGCTGCCACACCAAAGGTTGTAGTACCAGCCCAGGATAGACCGGTCATTGCGACATTGCCACTTGCCCAGTCTGCCTTGATTTCGATATTGCTAGTCTTATCGGTGTAGGCCTTGCGCTTGCCATTGACCCATTCGATGATATTCTTGAAGGCATTGATTTCGAGATCAGACCCCGTCGTGTTAAATCCTTCTGATCCCTTGGTCCCAAGTCCAGCGCTGGAGATAAAGGCATAGCCTCTGACCAAGAAATAGTCGTACCAGTTGAGATCTTCGTAGTCATAGATATACTCGTAGGGACTGTAGTAGTACCAATCCGATGCTTTAGCTTTTTTCGCTGCTTCTACTGTCGTCTCACTGCCAACTGGCGGTCTCTTTGCAGGTTGGCTGTGCAGTTTCTTCATGTCGTAGCTACCGTCCGTCGGAAGCCCCAGACTTTCAAGGGTCACGTAGTTTTCATCGAGTGTTCCTGCTACGTAAGGACGCGCTTCCAGAATGGTCGCTGCCTTAAAGTCACCTTGCGCGACTGCTTTTGGTAATTGAACAATGGCTTTGACCAAGTCTGGCTTGCCATCTGCATCGGTGTCGTAGTCCGTTTCGACATAGACTGGGAAGCGCACAATTTGGCTGTCCTCATATTTGTAGTCTTGGTCTTCTTTTTCTCCCGTCGTATAAGGGAAAATAGGCTGGGCACGACCATTTAAAAAGAGAGGGCTTTTCTTTTCAGCCCGGTAGGCATCATAGAGTTTCTTAGCTGTTTCGTACATCTTGGCCAATTCTGGCTGACTGACCTTACGAGTCAGATCTTCTGATGTTTCAATCAAACCTAAACTCTTGGCAAAGCGTTCCCGATCTGCTTGGCTTTGGCCCAATTGGCTTGGATCCGTTGCTGCCCATTGAAGCAAGCCATTAACAGCATCTTGCACTGTCAACTCTTTAGTAGCCTGATCACTTGCAAGGGTCGAACCTGTGACTTTTGCCAAATCCTGACTTGTTGCCGGTGCTTCTGAAGTAGGAGTGGATTGAGGTGCAGCTTCCCTGCTTGTTACTACTGGAGTTGCTACTGGAACAGTTGGATCACTTGGGGCTGTGTAGGCTTCTCTTGTAGGAGCTACTTGATTTACAACTGCTGTTCGATCCAGCGAGGCCTCACTCAAGCTTGCTCCTTCTTCATTAGAGCCAGTATTTGTGTCACGTGCTGTCGGTGTTGCTTCAGTAGCTGGAGCATGGACCACTTCTGTCGATGGAGCTAACTCTTCTGTCTGCTCATCTGCTGCTACTACTTGGTGCAAAACCATTGGCGCGATCAGTAAGCTCGATGCGACAATGGAAACCATTGTTTTCTTTTTCATGTCAGTCTCCTAACTTTTTGTAATCAACACTCCCATTATACTATGTAAGCGCTTTTATATCAATTTCTTTCCAAGAAAAAATCGAGGCAAATTTGCCTCGATCTAAAGATACTTATTTCACATGATCTTTTAATTCTTCTTGAGCTTTTTGGTTAGACTCTGCTTGCTCTTTCTTCCATTTTTCAAGAGCTTTGTTGTAGTCTTCGGTTGTAACAGCCTTGTCTTGAAGCTTCATGCCTTTATAGACAACGTTGTCTTTCCCTTTACCACCGGTCCAGCCGAATGGTGCTGAGAATGGTTCTACACGAGTCAAGAATGGACGACCAGTCTTAGATGTTGTAGGAATTACCAAGGCACTATCTGTCAACCAAGCTTGAGCTGCTGCATATTTCTCAAAACGTTTGTTAAGATCCTTTGTTTCAGCTCCTGCTTCCGTTACCATCTTCTCAAAGTCGTACAAGCCAACTTTCTTAGCTGCCTCATTGTTTTCGCTTGGATCAAATCCAAAGAAAGTACGAGTATTTTCCCCAGATGAAGCTTTCAAGATATCCATGTAAGTTGATGGGTCTTGGTAGTCAGGGCTCCATCCAACATTATCTGAGATATCCCAGTCTTCGTCTTCTGCTTTAGCAGCAAAGAGGGTCACGTTCAAGAGATCTTCTTTGGATACCATATGGATGTCGACAACGACGTTGTCTTTTCCAAGTGAGCTTTCAACTGATTGTTTGAAGGATTGAGCACGTTGAACCTTCGATGGAGTCGTTTGGTCAACTGGCATATCCAAGTGGATTGGGAATTTCACGCCATCTGCTTCAAGTGCAGATTTCGCTTTCGCAAACTCTTCTTTGGCTTGTTTTGCGTTGTAAAGACCATTTTGACCATCATCAAGATTTGCATCTTTCCACTCGTCTCCATAAGTCACCAACTCAGTTTTAACCATTTCACCAAAGGTCTTGCCATCTGCTTGAACGAATGTAGGTGGGATGTAGAGGTTACGGATCAGTTTGCTTGCTCCATCTTTACCATTTGCTTGGGCAGCATAAGATTCACGGTCAAAGGCAAAGCTGATCGCTTGACGGAAGTCCTTGTTCAAAAGAGCTTTCTTAGTAGATGATTTTTCTTCATCTGTTGTTTTTTTAGTGTACTTGTATGACTGACGATCGATATTGACTCCGATCACGAAGGTGCTGGCATCTTGAGGAGTGTAGATGATTTCATCTTTAAACTTCTTAGCTTGGTCTGTGAATCCAGGTCCAGTTGGGAATAATTTAGCAAGGCTAAGAGCATTGTCCTCAAATGAGTTGGCCAATTTACTTTGGTCTTGACCATCATAGTACTCTAGCTTAACATCTGTGATGTGAACATTGTCTTTGTCCCAGTAGTTTTCATTCTTGCTCATCTCGATAGATGATTTAGAAGTGAAGCTCTTCAAGATGTATGGACCATTGTAAAGAAGGGAGCTTGTATCACTTGCTTGGGCGAATTTATCCCCTTTTGATTTCACGAATTTCTCGTTGACTGGGAAGGTAATTCCAAGAGTCAATTTAGAATTCCAGAAAGGCTCTGCCTGGTTTAAAGTAACTTGAAGGGTATGATCATCAACTGCTTTAATTCCTACAGCAGAGAAATCTTTATTTTTTCCGCTGACGTAGTCGTTCAAACCTTTGATAGAATCTTGGATAATGTAGAGCATTTCTGATTTGTTATCAGCCGCATATTTGATTCCTGTTACGAAATCTTTAGCTGTTACATCTGCGTACTCTTCCCCTTCTGAATCATACCATTTGGCATCATCACGAAGTTTATAGGTATAAGTCAAACCATCTTTAGAAACTGTCCAATCTTTAGCAAGAGAAGGAACCAAATTTCCGTACTTATCATTTTCAAACAAACCATCAATCAAGTTCCCTGTGATTTCATGGGTTGCTGCTTTACCAGATGTGATATAGTTCAAGTTTTCAGGCTCCGTCTCATAGACATATGAGAATTTTTGGCCGTTGCTTGAGCTAGATGATTTAGAACCACCAGAACAAGCCGCTAGGATACCTGCTGAAAGGAGAGCAACTCCCGCAAGTGCAATGACATTTCTTTTTTTCATGTAAAACTCCTTAAGAAATTTTAAGTTTATTTTAAGATTATACCACAAAGATTTTCAGAAGAAAAGGAATTTTCAGAAAATTTTAGTTTATAAAAAAACTACTCCGGAGAGTAGTTTTGAATAGAATCAAATCCTTTTAAAATCAAGTGACATAGCGATTTATAATAATTGAAATAATTGATTTTAGATCCAAACAAAAGTATAACGAAACTTTCCGCTGTGAGATAGGTGCCTGAAACACATTTGTTTCAGGCACTCGGGAGTTTTGAAACGTTAGGTTCAAAACTAAGTCATGGAACTTCGTAGAAGTTCGCTGACGTCCGTACTCACCTAAGGAAAGTTTCTAAAACAACTCTCTCTTCAGTCTAAACCACTACGTAATATAGTTGTTATTTTTAATCTACTAAGTCGCTCTTGAGGTAGGCATCGACCATGCGCTCTGTTGCGACTACAGAATCCAAGTGGGTTCGCTCATATGAGTGGCTAGATTCGATCCCTGCCCCGAGAAGAGCGTGTTTCACTTCTGCTCCTGCGCTCATGGCTGCAGAGGCATCTGATCCATAAAAAGGATAGATATCCAACTTATAAGGGATTTCTTGGGCTTTCGCCAAGGCTACCAAATGCTGACGGAATTCGTAGTGATACGGTCCTGAAGCATCTTTGACACAGATGGATACCGTGTATTCATCCGTCGCTTGGTCATCTCCCATAGCCCCCATATCCACTGCCAAGTACTCTACCACTTCAGACGGGATATTAGAATTAGCTCCATGCCCCACTTCTTCAAAGACTGAAAAGGCAAAGGTAGTCGTTACTGGCAATTGAATATTCTCTTCCTTGTAGACGCGCAGAAGATTCAAGAGAATCGCTGCACTCACCTTGTCATCCAAGTGACGAGATTTGATAAAGCCGGTGTCTGTCACAATGGTCCGTGGATCAAAGCTGACAAAATCACCTACTTCAATGCCAAGGGCACGGGTTTCTTTTTCGTTGGTCACTTTTTCATCCAGACGGACTTCCATATTGTCCTGAGTCCGCTCGACAGTTCCCGCATCCTTGTAGACGTGGCAAGAAGTCTGATGGACCAAAATTGTCCCCGAATGGGTCTTTCCTGTATTGGCTACATGGACTGTACAATTTTCCCCTTCAATCATATTCCAAGGGAAACCACCGATACGGTCTAGCTTGAGGCGGCCATCTGCTTTCACAGCGCGGACAATAGCCCCCAAGGTATCCACATGGGCTGTGACATAGCGTTGCTTGTCTGTGATTACACCAGGCACGGTCACATTCACGCCTCCCTTAGCAGTCCGAGTTACCTCATACCCAAAGCCTTCAATGGTTTTGACCAAATAGTCTGCGATCTCCCGTGTAAAACCGGTCGGTGAAGGAATGGCTGTCAATTCCTGCAAATAAGTCACTGTCTGATTCATAATGCCTCCAAATGTGTTTTTCTTTATTCTAGCATGAAATAGGTGGAATAGCTAGAGGAGAGTTTACAGGTTAGCGTTTTTCAACTCTTCCCGCACTTGCATTAGGAGAAGGCCAGAGTTCTATTTATATTTTCAACACATTTTGGTAGAGATTCATTTAGTGCACCTAAATTAAAAAAAGAAACTTGTCCACAACTAACGGTGTCTAAACAAGTTCCACGCAGGCTATTTCAATGGTGATACATAATTATCAGGATAAAATATGATGTAATTTTTGACAATATCTGTTAGACTATCTTCAGTTATGTTTCTCCACTTATAGAGATAGAAGGTTTCAGACTTGAGAACAGAGTGAAACCATTCGATACAGCCATTATCTGCTATTTCGCCTCTTTTCTGAGAATTCTTACACTCCTGTTTCCAGCGATAAAGGTGGAGCGTTTGACGCCGAAACATTCTAAAATAATCGATACAGGGCACGTTTTCTTATACTCTTCTACTAGCTTGATAAGACTTACTTTGTCGATTCTTTTATCAAGTTCTGATACTTTTTTAGTAATTCTACCTGCAAACGTAACTGTTCTACTTCAGATAATTGTTTCATCCCTTTACCATAAGTATATTGTTTCCCCACAGGTTGGTGGAAACGGTACAATTCATCATTCTGATACCATTGCCACCAAGTCTTGGCCTGACTAACATTTTTGATACCGAGGGTATCCATGATAAACTTGTTTGATTTGCCTGTCTTCTTCATTTCGATACAGGCTAGCTTAGTTTCTACTGAATATGCTTTTTTGACAATAACAAAACACTCCTGTATCTAGTTTACCAGAATTCAACAGGAGTGTTTTTCTTGTGTCTCATTTTATGGGTGCAGTGCCGACCCTAGGGATTCTTTCGTTCTCATATATACGTCATTAGTATAGGCTAATTTGATTTAAATTGCAAGAGAAATAACAT
>CAJZGQ010000038.1 GCA_916048115.1 uncultured Streptococcus sp.
AGCCCTACTCAACTGTGCGGAGGTGGGACAACGAAATCGAATTCTAACGAATTACCGATTTCTGTCCCACTCTCATTTCTGTTTATTTGCGATCGTCCTATTTTGATTCTTCATTTCGCTTCAGACTAAAATGGTCTGGCAAGGGGTCCGGTCCTGCTTTGGTTCCAGGATGGCAACGTAGAATCCTCGCAATCCCCATCAAGACACCTTTCACACCAAAACGTTCAATCGCTTGGATCATATAATTGGAACAGGTCGGTTGAAAGCGACAAGAAGGCGGAAATAGGGGAGAGATCCATTTTTGATAGCCTCTGACCAGCGCAATCAGGATTATTTTCATGCTTTTTTAGATTTAGTCACTGCTAGATTGTGCAACTGGCTGATTTCTTTTTTATTCAAGCGACGGTATTCACCCGGACGTAGTCCTGAGACGTCCAAATTCCCAAACTGGGTCCGGGAGAGTTTATCCACTAAAAGTCCCACCGCTTCAAACATCTTTTTAACCTGGTGGTTACGCCCTTCATGAATGGTCAACTGAACCACTGAACGGTTCTTTTCGACATCCACTTTTAAAATCTCGTAAGTTGCTGGCTTGGTTTTCTTTCCATCAATGGTCACCCCTCGCGTCAAGGGACGCAAGTTTTCCTTATTGGCAATCCCTTTGATACGCGCCACATAGACCTTATCAATTTCATTTCGCGGGTGAATCATCTCATCTGTAAAATCACCATCATTGGTCAAAATCAAGACACCAGATGTATCCCAGTCCAAACGTCCTACTGGGTAGATGCGCTCTGGTACTTGAGATAAAAGGTCAACGACTGTTGTCCGCCCTTTATCATCCGATACACTAGAGATGACGCCACGTGGCTTATTTAAAAGATAGTAGACCTTTTCTTCGTTATAGATTGGAGTCCCTTCTACTTCAACCTGATCACCGGTTTTAATGATGGTCGCTAATTCACGCACGACTTGGCCATTGACCGTCACCAAGCCTTGCTTGATCAGTTCTTCGGCCTTGCGACGACTAGCCACGCCTGCATGGGCAATATATTTGTTAATTCTCATCTAGTTCCTCTGTTCTCTCTGAAAATAATTGACCTTCCTCTGGATCAATGTCCACTTCCTCAACCTTTGGTAATTCCTCCAAATGATTGATTCCCATATAATCCAAAAAATACTCCGTCGTGACATACAAATTGGGACGCCCGAGGACTTCTTTTTTCCCATCCTCTCGGATCAGATCAAATGACAGTAGTTTGGTAATGGCACCGCTGGAATTGACACCCCGAATATCATCAACCTCCACACGGGTGATCGGTTGCTTATAAGCAATGATTGACAAGGTTTCAAGGGCAGCCCGAGACAAACTTTGGTTCATAGGCGTTCTAGAATAGTCTCGTAAAACCGAAGCGTAGTCTGCCTTTGTCACCAATTTATAACGGGAAGCTGTCTCCATCAAACAGAGACTCGTATCTGTATCCTCCTGGTATTTTTGGCTTAATTTTTCTAAACTTTGCACCACACCTGTTGGGGGTAATGAGAGAAGATCTGCGATTTGTCTGGCAGTAATTCCTTCTTCACCCGCTACAAATAAGAGTGCTTCAATTTCAGCTAATTTGCTCATGTTCAATCCTATTTAAGTAAATTTCTCCAAAAGCCGTATCCTGTACCACTGTTACCTCTTGAATCTTGATTAATTCAAGGGTTGCAAGAAATAAGGTAATGACCTCTTGGAGATCCGCTGCTTCTAGAAACAAGTCCTGCAAGAGAACTTGTGAACGATCGTGGAATCGGTGACGCAGCTGGTCCATCAGATCCTCAATCTTGTATTCATCCTTGACAATGGTTGTATGGTTCTGGCGGAATTCTTCTTTTTTCTTGGTCAATAGTTTTGAGAAAGCCAAGAAGAGATCCACCGTGGTGCGATCATGAAGTAATTCGGTATCGTCATAGACCAATTCCATCTTCGGTTTCGAATAATAGAGGGCGCGCTCCTCGTGCTGCGAGGCCATCAACTCTCCTAATTGCTTGTAAGTACGGTACTCTTCCAGTTGAGAAAGGAGGTCCTGCTCTAGATCCTCTGCTTCATCCATCTCCTCTGCGACCTTAGGAAGAAGTCTACGACTCTTGATCAGAGTTAATTGACTAGCCATCAGCATGTATTCCCCTGCTACCTCTAGTTTCATCGCCTGAAGAGTCGCCAGATAAGCCAGATACTGTTCGATCACCTCAATCAAGGGGACCTCATAGATATCCATCTGGTATTTAGAGACCAAGTGGAGCAAGAGGTCCAAAGGCCCTTCAAAATCTTTAATTTTAATATCCATTATTTATATTTTTCTAATGTCACCATGGTTTTTAGGCCCAATTCACGCGCAATACTAAAGAGATCCACACCGAGTTCACGTTGTTTCAAAATATATTGCTCACGAATCGATTGTGCCGAAAGGTCTTGATTCCCTTTTTCGATCAAGAAGGCTTCTAATTGTCGGAATCCCCACTGACGGGAGTAGCATTTTCCTTTATTATCAAAGAGATAAATACCATCTAGGAAGAGTTGCACTTCATCCAGCAACGGCTCTGGAACCTTTAAAACCCGTTTTTGGCCATCTTTGCCCACTCGAATGACATGAAAGTCCAGCTGAATATCTTCGACTTTGACTTGGAGGATCTCACTTGGCAACAAGCCCATCTCCAGAATCAACAAGGCCATCAAGCGTCCCTGTGGGTTAGTTGATTCTTCCCAAAAATGGGTCAGATCCAACAATTCCCGATCATGGGTCTTGGCCGGTTGAATTTTAGGCAATACCAAACGATGGTATTCAGAAATAAAGCGTTCTTGATACAAATAATATAAAAATTGGTTGACGGCGGATAATTTTCGTTTTTGGACCGCCGGTTTAAAATCTTTAATCGAAGCTTGGTAAATTCTCAAATTTGTGGGCGTCACTTTTCCATGGATCGACTCAATAAACTGGTCCAAATCATAGAAATAGGCTGACTGAGAATTTTCACTTAGTTCTTTTTGATCAATAAAACTTGCAATAAATTCTTTCATTTTGGAATCATCTCGTATTCATTTGAAAAATCATGCATGAGCGAATTGATGGCTTTAAGAATCGATTTCCGTGTAATAATCCCTTGGAAATACCCTTCTTCATCCACCACTGATAAGAAGGAGTCATCCACCAACTTGTGAAGGACTTCTGTCAAATTGAAGTCTAAGCCGATGACCCCGACCCCTTTTTTTGCAACGTCTACGATATCCATCGAGGCAAAAGTCTCTTCAGGAATCTCGTGTTTCAATTGATAAGATAGAATATCCGTTAGGGAGATCGTCCCCACGAACTTGCGTTCATCCGTCACTACCGGAATACGACTATAGCTAATCTGGCTCAACAACAAGACAGCATGGTCTACATTGTGGTTATCAATCAAGACCGCTAAATTTTTGGCTGGAGTTAAGAACGTCTCTTCCTGCGCCAGCAAGAAACGTTCAAATTCCTTTGCTATCATCTGCTAAACTCCTTTGTCAATTCAGGATACAACTCATGCTCCCGCGTATAATACTCTACCTTGTAATTAGAATCATCTATCTCAATTTTAGCATAGAGACACTCTCGAATCAGACCGCGTGGCTGACTGATCGATCCAGGATTCACAAAGAGGGTTCTTCCTTCCTTCCAAGCATCTGGGATATGAAGGTGGCCGTAAAGACAGATATCTGCTTCTTCCTCTTGGGCCCACAAATCCAATTTTTGAAAACTAAAATTGATCTGGAAGAGATGCCCATGGGTCTGGATGATTCGTGTTGGCCCTAGTTGGGTCACCAAGCGTTCCGGATAGCCATCATAAAAATCCATGTTTCCTTGGACAACGTGAATCCCTTCCCAGACAGGATCATCACTTTTTAGTTCAGAATCCCCATTGTGAAAGATTCCATCGACCTGGCCTAGGTATTTTTCTTTAATAGCTTCAACAATGGAACGGTCTCCATGCGAGTCACTCATCACGATGATTGTTTGTTTTGCCATGATGGAAATACCTCCAATAACTTTTTAACAGCTAAAGCACGATGCGATTGTGTATTTTTTTCTTCTAGCGTTAATTCAGCAGCAGCACGGCCCGTTTCCCCAACTAAGAAGAGAGGGTCATAGCCAAAGCCGTGTTCCCCTTTGGGCTCAAAATTAATATACCCTGGCCAATCAGCTTCAACCACCAAGCTTTCCTTGCCTGGCCTTGCAACCACCAAGGTCGTATGGAACTGGGCTGAACGGTCTTTCAAGTCAAAGACCATGGCCAATTCGTGCAACAATTTCGCATTGTTTTCTGCATCTGTCGCACCTACTCCAGCAAAGCGAGCTGACCAAACCCCTGGTAACCCTCCTAAGATATCTACCTTCAAACCTGAATCATCCGCTAAGACTGTTTTCCCAGTTAGCTCTGCGATGGTTTCAGCTTTTAGACGGGCATTCTCCTCAAAGGTCATCCCTGTTTCTTCGACTTCTGGAAGCTCTGGATACTGATTGAGATTTTCTACTTCAAAGCCCAGCTTTTCAAACATATTACGGAATTCTTTGGTTTTTCCCTCATTTCGAGTTGCAATAAGAATCGTATCTTTGACCTTGTCTTGACCCAAGAAGGCTTCCACATCCACCCCATCACTTGGCAAATGCAAATAGAGCAATTTCCCTTTTTCAACCAAGAGTAAGGCTCCTTGACGCTGGATAATTTCAAAAGCTCTTCCCTTGACTTCATTCAAGATTTCCGTCAAAAAGGTTAGGAAACGAAAGGCTGATCCATAGCGCATCACCGATAGATTGAGAGGAAATCCTTCAGGATCCTTGGCAAAGAGAAGTTCCAGCTGGTCTAACAAAGTGGAAGCTTCCGCCGGAACGTGACTAAATTGGTTGTAGTCTGCATCTTCTCCCCATTGGGCAATATACCAATCTTGGGAATCTTTGTATTCAAATAGTTTGTCACTCATAAATTTACGTGCTCCACATTCACTGAACGTTCTAGCCATTTTTCGGCAATCGCTGCAAAGCTATTGGCATTTGCAGTGGTATAAAAGCAGTGGGTCTGCTCTAAGAGTTCGCGGCTCTTATTGAGCTCAAAATAGTTTAATAAGACGGAAATATCCCGAACACACTCCGCTCCACTATCAATCAATTTGACATCCGGTCCCATCACATTTTGAATAATCGGTTTTAATAGGGGATAATGGGTACATCCCAAGACTAAGGTATCAACCTTTCCAACTAGTGGTTTTAGGGTTTCGTAAACCACCTTTTTGGTCACACTGGATGCCAACTCGTTGGATTCCACTAAAGGAACAAACTTGGGACAAGCTAAACTGGTGACTTTCATATCTGGTGCCAGACTTTGAATCTTCTCTTTATAAATTCCAGAAGAAACCGTCATCGGTGTCCCAATCACCCCAATTTTTTGATGGGTCGTTGATTTTATGGCTGCAGAAGCTCCGGGCAAAATCACTCCCAAGACAGGAATATCAAGTTTTTCCTTGACTTCTTCCCAAACCACTGCAGTCGCTGTATTACAAGCTAAAACAATCATCTTGACATTTTTGGTCAGAAGGAAGTTCACCATCTGCCAAGTATACTCGCGAATTTGGTCTGCTGGTCTAGGACCATAAGGTGCACGCGCTGAATCTCCAATATAGACGACATTTTCGTGAGGAAGCTGACGGTGCAATTCGCGGACAACAGTCAGGCCCCCTACTCCAGAATCTAAAAAACCAATCGGTCGGTTATCCATATCTCTTCCTTCCAAAAGGAGGGACTAAGAAATTCCTCCAAGCCCCTCTCATTTATTATCGTGAGATTGCCCCACTCTTATTTTTTCTTGTTTTTCGCCATTGCTGATTTTTGTTGGCTCACAATTTGGCGATATACTTGTTGAACTTTTGCTTCGCTTGGACGTTGGCCGCTGGCACCTAAAAGCGTACGGACTGCTTCAACATTCAAACGTGGGTTTGATGCAAATTCTTTTTCAAATTGACGACGAAGCAAGAACATTCCTGCAATCATCCCACCAAAGAAAGCTAAAATAATCAACAAAATTCCTAAAAAGAGATTCATACAATTTTCTCCGATCCATTATTTTTACATAACTATCATTATATCAGACAATCGCTTATTTTTCAATGTCAAAGCCGTAGAGTGTCGCAAGATAATCTTCTGGTTTTTCTGCTCGACGAATCAAACGGGCCTGCCCATCTTCTTGAAGCAAAACTTCTGCTGAACGCAACTTAGCATTGTACTGATACCCCATTGAAAATCCATGGGCTCCAGTGTCATGGATCACGAGCAAATCTCCAATCTCCGTCACGGGTAGTTCTCGTTGTTTCGCAAATTTATCGTTATTTTCACAGAGACTTCCCACGACATCAACCACTTCAGTTGGTCCATCTGGACGATCCATATTGGTAATATGGTGATAAGCACCGTACATAGCCGGTCTGAGAAGATTCACAGCTGAAGCATCGACGCCCACATAGGTCCGGTAGGTTTTCTTTTTATGAGTGACTCTGGTTACCAGGAGGCCGTGTGCAGCCAGCATAAAGCGACCAAGCTCGGTATAGATTTTCACATGACCAAGTCCTGCCGGTTTGAGAATCGCATCAAAGACGCGGTGTACGCCCTCCCCAATAATGGCAATATCATTTGGTTCTTGCTCTGGCTTGTAATTGACCCCAACTCCACCAGAGAGGTTGATGAAGCCCAAGTGAACACCTGTTTTCTCGACGACTTCCACTGCCAATTCAAAAAGTTGACGCGCTAGCTCTGGATAGTAGTCGTTGGATACTGTATTAGAAGCCAATAAAGCGTGAATTCCAAACTCTTCCACACCTAGTTCTTTCAACTCGATAAAGGCTTGGATCAATTGCTCCTTGGTCATTCCAAACTTGGCTTCTTCCGGATTGTCCATAATATCGGTTCCCAGTTCAAAAACTCCACCAGGATTATAGCGGCAAGAAATGACCTTGGGGATGCTGGTCACAGACTTCAAGAAAGCAATGTCTTCATAGGCATCCAGATTGATAGTTGCCCCTAATTCTCTAGCATAGACAAATTCATCAGCTGGCGTGTTGTTAGAAGAAAACATGATTTCTTTTCCACTAAAGCCCAGTTTATCCGCCATCAACAATTCGACATAGCTGGCAGTGTCGACACCACAGCCCTCTTCTTGCAAAATTTTTAGGATTGATGGGTTAGGAGTTGCCTTGATGGCAAAGTATTCCTTAAATCCTTCATTCCAAGCAAAAGCCTGATGGAGGGCACGAGCCGTTTCACGAATTCCTGCTTCATCATAGAGATGGAAAGGAGTAGGAAATTCTTGGGTCAGACTTTCTAATTGTTCACGGGTTACAAAAGGTGTTTTCATAAGCGCTCATTTCTATTCTTTAGTCACTATTAGTATAGCACAAGTCGGAAGACAAAAAAAGCCGAGGCAACTGCCCCAGCTCAATTACTCTTTGATTAGTCGTTTCTTCCGAAGATACGAAGAAGGCTGATAAAGAGGTTGATAAAGTCAAGATAAAGTTCCAAAGCCATCGCTACTGCCCAACCTGTAGCAGGTTGACCATTTGTTTGATCATAGACATAGCGAATCTTTTGGTTATCCCAAGCTGTCAATCCTGCAAAGAGGAAGACAGAGATAATACTCAAGATATAGTCCATTCCAGAACTTCTCAAGAACATATTCACAACAGAAGCGATGATCACACCGATCAAGACTCCCATCAAGGCACGTCCCATTCCAGATAGGTCTTTTTTCACGACACGTCCAATAGCTCCCATGACAATAAACATCAAGGCACTGACCAAGAAAGCCTTATAGACAGTTGCTTGCATGTAGCGAGCAATGATAAAGCTCAAGGTAAAGCCATTCAAAGCGGAGTAGATCAAGAAGATCGGAAGAGCAGACGGGCTATTTTTAACAGCCTTCCCACTTGCAACAAAGACCAAGATCAATTCTACAACCACTGCTGCATAGTAAACCATTGGTGCTGTTGTCAAGATTTGAACGAAGAAATCTTGAAAGACTGTCATCATAAGACCAGAGACAAGGGCTGAAATCCCAACACCGATCCCAACTAATGAGTAGATTTTGTTATAAAAAGCATTCAATCCACTTTGTTCTTGGATTACTGAATCATTATACATATAAACAAGTTCCTTTCAAATTTGTTTACTACGATTTTAACATTTTTCGATGAAAAAATCTCCTTTTGGCCATCTTTTTACGCCAAGGTTCTGAAGCTTCCTTAACAGCCCAGTATTTATCCACCATGGTCACCACAAAAGATTCTTTGTAGCGAGGCGGGGCAAGGGTAGCTCCCCACATGTGTTTAATAATGATGTCTTCTTCCTTGGCATTGAGATCTGTGATCTTTCGCGCATTTCTCACGGCAATACGTGGATGGATCCAGGCGTGACTCTTGGTAAACTTTGTCTCGCGCCAATCATAGTAAAAGAGGTCATGCAAAAGGCCACCCCGAGCCGTACTTTTGGCATCCCAACCAAATTTTTTAGCCAGTTTATAACTGGTATAGCTAACATGAATGGAATGCTCCAAGCGATTGGAATGAATATGGTGGGGAATGTCGGCTAATTTTTGAACCTTAGGATGCTGGATCAGATGGCCTACATAGGTCATGTATTCTTTGTCACGATGATATTGCATAAGATAACCACCTTTCGTTGATAAGCTCTCCCAATAAGATCTCCATCAACTTCTTCTTACAGGTTAAGTATACTTCTTTTTCTCAAAATTTCCTTAAAGAAAACATCAAAATTCCTGCTGCTACTGCAACATTCAAACTCTCTGCCCGACCTGGCATGGGAATATGAACCAGCTGGTCTGCTTGTGCCGCCATTTCCTGGCTGATGCCATTTCCTTCATTCCCCATCACCAGGATAAACTGATCGGTCTGAGGAAGCTGACGGTAGTCAATGGAAACTTCTGAAAGCGTCGTTGCGAGAACTGCTAGATGAGAGTGCGCAGCTCGTTCCAATAGTTCTTCTCGATCCAGTTTCCAGATAGGAATATGGAAATGACTGCCCTGCATGGATCGAAGGGTCTTGAGACTGTATAGATCTGCGGAGGCTTTCGATAGCATAACGCCATCAAAGCCAGCTGCATCTGCTGTTCGAATCATCGTCCCTACATTACCAGGATCCTGTACATCCTCCAAATAGAGGAAGCGCCCTTGTAGCTGATCCGGAAGTTCTGGCTGCTCTAGAGCGATCTCTGCGACAATCCCTTGCGGAGTCTTCGAATCTGCCAAGAGACTTAAGATCTCCGGAGTCACGACAGTGACGTTTTGGATATTCTCTACCCGGTCTAAATAGGCTTCTAAAACAAAGATCTGACGAATCTCCGCCTGATTTTCTACTGCCTCTTCAAAGAGATGCCAACCTTCAATGAGATAGGAA
>CAJZGQ010000039.1 GCA_916048115.1 uncultured Streptococcus sp.
TCTTGGCATTGACATTTGACGAATTGACAGAACGTGGATTGATGTTGAACTGGGGCGTTATCCCAATGTTAACTGAAGCTCCATCATCAACTGATGATATGTTCGAAATTGCTGAACGCAAAGCAGTTGAAGCAGGTCTTGTAGAATCTGGTGACGATATCGTTATCGTTGCAGGTGTACCACTTGGTGAAGCAGTTCGTACAAACACAATGCGTATCCGTACAGTACGTTAATAGACAATTCTATCTTAAAGCCTTGCTGGTTGGTCTGAAAGGACTGACCGCGAGGTTTTTCTTGTTTAGTTTGCTAACAAGAATTCTCACTAATGCTTACTTTCTCTTTTTTAAAGATCAAAAAAATGGTATAATAAACAAAAAGGAAGGGAGACATACATGCCAAGGAGAGATTTAATTAGAAATGTCATCATTGTCGGTGTTCTGGTTTTAGCACTGATTTTGCTTCGTATCTTTGTATTTCATCCATTTAGTATTAATGATAAGATGGCCAATGCTTCTGTGAAAAATGGAGATCTTGTGGTAGCAACTAAAAATGCTCAGGTGGATCGCAGTGATTTGGTCTTATACAAGGTCGGTGGAAAAGAATACCTTGGACGTGTCATTGCCAAAGAAAACGATGAAGTCAGTTACGTAGATGATGTCCTCTATTTGAATGGACAGGCAACACCAGAACCTTACCTGAATAAAATGCTGAACAAACATCTAGCTGCTCCAACGAGTAATGGGTATTATACGGATGATTTCTTTTTATCAGAGTTAAAAGGGACCAAGGCTGGTCGTGTACCATCCGATACCTTTCTAGTCTTAAATGATAACCGTGGGGATACAGAAGATAGTCGTGAGTTTGGTTATATCCATAAAAATCAGATCGAAGGAGTCGTGAATCTGCGTCTCTATCCCCTTAATAAATTTGGATTTATAAAAGTAGAAGAATAGCCGAAAGGCTATTTTTTTTATAAATATCAAAATGAACTAGTTTTTTTTCATTTTTGTGGTAAGAAACTCATTAAATATTTTTTTAGGAGGAGAATGCTATGCAGTATGCTTTGGAAATTTTACCAAGTTTGTTAAAGGGAGCAAGCCTCACCTTGCAAGTGTTTGCTTTCGTATTGATTTTATCGATTCCATTAGGAATCGTTGTTGCCTTTTTGCTTCAATTGCGCTCAAAGATCCTGCATGGACTCCTAACGATTTATATCTGGGTCATGCGAGGGACACCTCTATTGCTCCAGTTGATCTTTATTTATTACGTCCTTCCAAGTATTGGGATTCGGATTGATCGGTTGCCTGCGGCTATTATGGCCTTCACCCTTAATTATGCAGCCTATTTTGCGGAAATCTTTCGTGGCGGAATTGTGGCAATTCCGACAGGTCAGTATGAGGCGGCTAAGGTATTAAAATTGAGTTCATGGCAAACGATTCGCTACATTATTTTGCCTCAGGTGGTGAAGATTGTTCTTCCAAGTGTCTTCAATGAAGTCATGTCCTTGATTAAAGACACTTCCTTGGTCTATGCTCTGGGAATCAGTGATTTGATCCTCGCAAGTCGGACAGCAGCCAATCGTGATGCCAGTCTAGCACCTATGTTTTTAGCGGGAGCTATTTATTTAATCCTCATTGGGATCGTGACCATCATTGCCAAGCGGGTTGAAAAGAACTTTTCATATTATAAATAGGAGGAAATGTTTATGTTAGAATTAAAACAAATTTCGAAACGTTTTGGGGATAAGCAGATCTTATCAGATTTTAATCTTCTCGTTCCTGAAAAACAAATCGTTGCCATTGTTGGACCTTCTGGAGGAGGAAAGACTACCTTGCTTCGTATGCTAGCTGGTCTTGAAACAATCGACTCTGGTCAGATCATCTACAATGGTGAAAACTTGCTCTAGATGCCTTAGAAAAACGAAATCTTCTCGGATTTGTCTTCCAGGACTTTCAATTATTTCCACACTTATCGGTCATGGAAAACCTCATTTTGTCCCCTATCAAGACCATGAATGTGAGTAAGGAAGATGCTAGTAAAAAAGCCATGAGTTTATTGGAGCGCTTGGGGCTCGAACATCATGCGGATGCTTATCCCTTCTCCCTATCGGGTGGTCAGAAGCAACGGGTGGCATTGGCACGTGCCATGATGATCGATCCGGAAATTATTGGTTATGATGAGCCGACTTCGGCCTTGGATCCAGAATTGCGATTAGAAGTTGAGAAGTTAATCTTGCAAAACCGTGAACTGGGGATGACCCAGATCGTTGTTACCCATGATATTCCATTTGCAGAAGCGATTGCGGATGTTCTTCTCAAGGTTGAGCCTAAATAGGAGGAGAGGATGAAACGAGTAATACCATGGTTGCTAGGTGTCCTTAGTCTCGTCTTTCTGACAGCCTGCGGGCAGACAGTGAGTGATCCTAAAGTGGACAACTGGCAAAAATACCAAAAAGAGCAGTCCATCACGATTGGTTTTGATAATACTTTCGTTCCTATGGGCTTTGAACAAAAAGATGGAACCTATGCGGGTTTTGATATTGATTTGGCCAATCAAGTCTTTGAATCTTATGGGATTCATGTGAACTGGCAACCCATTGATTGGGACATGAAAGAGACGGAACTAAAAAATGGGACCATTGATGCCATCTGGAATGGCTATTCGGCTACAGATGAACGTCGGGAAAGTGTTGCTTTTACAAAGTCCTATATGAAAAACGAGCAAGTCTTGGTCACAAAGAAAGCATCTGGGATCCAATCAGTCGATGGGATGAAAGAGAAACGATTAGGTGCCCAGACAGGATCTTCTGGCTATATGGATTTTGAAGCCAATCCTAAAATCTTAAAAAATAAGGTCAAAAATCAAAAGGCTACCCAATACCAGAGTTTTAACGAGGCACTGATCGATCTCCAGAACGATCGGATCGATGGCCTCTTAATCGACCGTGTCTATGCCAACTATTATCTACAAACAGAAGGAATTTTAAAAGACTACAATGTCTTTCCTGTCGGTTTTGAGACAGAATCCTTTGCAGTAGGGGTGCGCAAGGCGGATAAAACCTTGAAGAAAAAAATTGATGAAGCTTTCGTAAAACTCTATCAAAAGGGCCAATTCCAAAAGATCTCTAAGAAGTGGTTCGGAACGGATGTAGCAACAGATGACATCAAGTAAAAAAAGCTAGGAAATCATTCCTAGCTTTTGATTAAAGACAAAGTTATCTTAAAAACTTTCCTTAGGTGAGTACGGACGTCAGCGAACTTCTACGAAGTTCCATGACTTAGTTTTGAACCTAAGGTTTCAAAACTCCCGAGTGCTAGAAACATCACTGTTTCTAGCACTTTTTTTCTCACAGCGGAAAGTTTTGGTATACTTTTGATTCATTTTAAAAATTAGAAAATTTTTAGAGAATCAATTAACTTTTTTATAAGGTTTGGATACTCTCTCAAGCTAGGAAATACTTCCTAGCTTTTTAGTCTGTTTTATTAGTAATTTGATGGAAAATCTTTTGCCAAGTTTCATGGCGACGCCAGAGACTGGTATGGATTTGACCGTCTAGTTCATAGCGTATGAGTTTGGTTTTTTGGCTGATGGACTCGAGTTCAAAGTTTTGGAATTGAACTTGGTCGCTTGCGAGAGCCTCTATTAATTCCGCTTTGTGGTGTTCGTGACCAGTATCGTCAATCAAGGTGTAATTATCCGCTAGCAATGTATCAAATTCTTGCTTAGCATAGAGGCGTTTTTCGTAGGTCAAGAGTTTCTTTTCAACGTTTTCGATCAGCTCATCTTCAGGAATCGAGCTAGGTTCTACATGGACGTCAATGTCAAAGACTCCAAATTCTTCTGTCAAGAGATCCTCGACTTCTTCTGTAATGGCATGACTTTCATAGACTGAAAGATCGGGATTCATTTCCAAGACAACGTCCAGATAGATATTGCTTCCATAGGTCCGTCCGCGTTGATATTTCACACGCGCAATCTTAGGGAGTTTTAAAATAGCTTTTTCGTAATCTTCGAGGAGACTATCGTCAAAGCCGTCTGAAAGACTAAAGGAAGATTCCATAAAAATATCGTAGGCTGTTTTGAGGATAAAGAAGGTGATGATGATGGCTGCGATTTTATCGACAATTGGATAGTTAAAAGCACTAGCAGCGATCGCGATCGACGTTCCAAGAGAAGTGACGACGTCTGAAAGATTGTCTTTTGCGGCCGCTTTTAAGGCCTTTGATTTAGCTCGTTTTGCTAAGCGAAGATTGTAGAAATAAACGCCTAGCATGACAAGGGCTGAAACCACTCCGACACCAACACCGAGTGGATCAATGCTAATGGTTTCATTGCTGAAGATCTTTTGGAGGGTATCGCGTAAGACATCAAAACCAACATAAAACATAATGATGGAGGTGACTAGACTAGCTAGATCCTCAATTTTCCAGTGACCAAACTTGTGATCACGGTCAGCAGGTTGGCGAGCGAGACGAATCCCGATGAGCAGGGCAGCATTGCTGATAATATCTGATAAGTTGTTAAATCCATCAGCGACCAAACTAGAGGAGTGAAGCAGATGGCCAGTAGCTAATTTTGCTGAAGAAAGTAGTAAATAGGCTAAAATACTGATGATGGCACCACGTTCGGCCAGTTTTAAGTTACTGTATGGTTTTTCCAAAATTTCCTCCTACAACCTCGGATATGAACCTGTTTTCTTTAAACTACTATTATATCGTTTTTGGAAGGGAAATTCAAATGAGTCTTTTTTAAAAGAAGCTAGGTCGGTTTTTGTGGTATAATAGAACGATTGAATGAATGAGGAGTATGAGATGAATCCTTTATTGAATGGTATGAATGACCGCCAAGCGGAGGCGGTCCAAACGACAGAAGGTCCCCTCTTGATCATGGCGGGGGCTGGGTCTGGTAAGACACGTGTCTTGACCCATCGTATTGCCTACTTAATTGATGAAAAAATGGTCAATCCTTGGAATATTTTGGCCATTACCTTTACCAATAAAGCCGCTCGGGAGATGAAGGAGCGGGCTTATCAGCTAAATCCGGCGACTCAAGACTGCTTGATCGCCACCTTCCACTCCATGTGTGTGCGCATCCTCCGTCGAGATGCGGATCACATTGGCTACAATCGCAACTTTACCATTGTTGATCCAGGTGAGCAACGAACACTGATGAAACGTATTCTCAAGCAGTTAAACTTGGATCCTAAGAAATGGAATGAACGAACCATTTTGGGAACTATTTCCAATGCCAAGAATGACTTAATTGATGAAGTGGCTTATGCCGCCCAAGCGGGGGATATGTACACCCAGATCGTCGCCAAGTGCTATGAGGCTTACCAAAAGGAACTCCGTCAGTCAGAAGCAGTGGACTTTGATGATTTGATCATGCTGACCTTGCGTCTTTTTGATCAGCATCCAGATGTGCTGACCTATTACCAGCAGAAGTTCCAATACATCCACGTAGACGAGTATCAAGATACCAACCATGCCCAATACCAGTTGGTCAAACTCTTGGCTTCACGCTTTAAAAATATCTGTGTCGTTGGGGATGCGGACCAGTCTATTTATGGCTGGCGGGGAGCAGATATGCAGAATATCCTGGACTTTGAGAAGGATTATAAGGAAGCTAAGGTCGTCCTCCTAGAAGAGAATTATCGCTCGACCAAGACGATCTTGCAAGCAGCCAATGATGTCATCAAAAACAATCGCCACCGCCGTCCGAAGAATCTCTGGACACAAAATGAAGACGGGGAAGAGATTGTCTATTACCGGGCTAATGACGAGCAGGATGAAGCAGTCTTTGTTGCTAAAACGATTGAAGAGCTGAGTCGCGAAGCTGGCTACAAACACCGTGATTTTGCGGTTCTCTACCGGACCAATGCCCAGTCACGTACCATTGAAGAAGCCTTGCTCAAGTCCAACATTCCCTACACTATGGTAGGGGGCACCAAGTTCTACAGCCGTAAGGAAATTCGGGATGTCATTGCTTATCTGAACTTGATTGCTAACCTCAGTGACAATATCAGTTTTGAGCGCATTATCAATGAACCTAAGCGGGGAATCGGGCCAGGTACAGTGGATAAGATTCGCGATTTTGCCCAAATGCAAGAGACTTCGCTCCTGGATGCTTCGGCCAATATCATGCTCTCAGGCATCAAAGGAAAGGCAGCCCAGGCTATCTGGGACTTTGCCAATCTCATTCTTGATTTGAGAGAAAGATTGGACCAGCTGACCATTACAGAACTGGTCGAAGAAGTCCTTGACAAGACGGGTTATATGACAGCCTTAACCAATCAGGGGAATTTGGAAAGTCAGGCCCGCATCGAGAATATCCAAGAGTTCCTGTCTGTTACCAAAAATTTTGATGAAAACGGGGAAACCGTCGAAGACGAAACAGGTGTGGAAACCTTGAGTCGTTTCTTGAATGATTTGGCTTTGATTGCCGATACAGACGATGGAGCGCAAGAGACCTCAGAAGTGACCTTGATGACCCTTCACGCAGCTAAAGGCTTGGAGTTTCCAGTGGTCTTCTTGATTGGGATGGAAGAGAATGTCTTTCCACTTAGTCGGGCTGCAGAGGATCCAGATGAGTTGGAAGAAGAACGTCGTTTGGCTTACGTGGGGATCACGCGGGCAGAGAAGGTTCTCTTCTTGACCAATGCCAATTCTCGTTTGCTCTTTGGGCGGACCAGCTACAACCGTCCGACGCGCTTTATCAATGAAATTAGCTCAGATTTGTTAAGCTACCAAGGATTAGCGCGTCCGGCCAACACTAGCTTTAAGGCTTCTTATAGTAATGGTGGCGGAACGACCTTTGGAAAAGGAATGAGCTTGTCACAAGCCCTTCAAGAGCGCAAGAGACAAGCAGCTCCAAGTGCTCTCACGTCTTCAAGCCTCCCCTTTGGCAATAGCAACCGTTCTAGTGCTAAAGAGAGCGTCGCTTGGTCTATTGGCGACATTGCTATTCACAAGAAGTGGGGAGAAGGAACTGTGCTTGAAGTATCTGGTAGTGGCAACACCCAAGAACTCAAGATCAACTTCCCAGAAGTGGGTCTCAAGAAACTCTTGGCCAGTGTCGCGCCGATTGAGAAGAAATAAACTAAAGCCAGTAAGCTAAGTCCACTGTTTCAGATTATAAATAAGCAACATCTTTTCAGAAATCTAAAGTTATTACTGAATGAGACTATTGAAAAAAATATTTTGGAACTAGTGCAAAATAGATTGAGACTTTTCGCCGTGAGGAAAGCATCAGAAACGCATTAGTTTCTGGTGCTCGGTAGATTTGAGACGTAAGGCTCAAATCTAAGGTATGGAATCCCAAAGGGAGTCGCTACCGTCCGTCCTCACCTAAGGAAAGTCTCTATAAAAGAATGAATATTTACTTAAAACCAGCAAGCTTCGTTTGTTGGTTTTGATTTTACTGGTGGCATGATATAATATACTAAGAATAGAGAAAGAGGCATACTATGAACGAAATCAAGTGTCCCAACTGTGGGGAAGTCTTTACAGTCAATGAAAGTCAATACAGCGAACTCTTGTCACAGGTACGGACAGCAGAGTTTGACAAGGAAATTCATGAGCGAATTCGGCAAGAGTTGGCTTTGGCTGAGCAAAAGGCCCTTAATGAGCAACAAGAGAAGTTAGCCAAGAAGGATCAAGAAATTGCCCAGTTACAAAACCAGATTCAACAGTTTGATACTGAAAAAGAATTGGCTAAAAAAGAGGTGGAGCAAACCGCTAGCCAAAGCTTGCTAGAGAAAGAAAAAGAAGTGCAAGCGCTGGAAAATCAATTGGCCACCTTGCGCTTGGAACATGAAAATCAGTTGCAAAAAACACTGTCTGATCTAGAGAAAGAAAGGGATCAGGTCAAAAATCAGCTTCTTTTACAAGAAAAAGAAAACGAGCTTTCTCTTGCTTCGGTGAAACAAAACTATGAAGCACAGCTCAAGGCAGCTAGTGAGCAGGTTGAGTTTTACAAGAATTTCAAGGCCCAACAATCTACAAAAGCTATTGGTGAAAGTCTAGAACAGTATGCGGAGAGCGAGTTTAATAAGGTTCGTAGTTTCGCCTTCCCAAATGCCTATTTCGAAAAGGACAACAAAGTCTCTGCGCGTGGTTCTAAAGGAGACTTCATCTTCCGTGATTTTGATGAAAATGGGCTGGAATTCATTTCCATTATGTTTGAGATGAAAAATGAAGCGGATGGAACTGAGAAAAAGCATAAGAATGCAGACTTCTACAAAGAGTTGGACAAGGACCGTCGAGAAAAAAACTGTGAGTATGCTGTATTAGTATCGATGTTAGAAGCCGATAATGACTACTTCAACACAGGGATTGTGGATGTCAGTCATGAGTATGAGAAGATGTATGTCGTTCGTCCTCAGTTCTTTATCCAGATTATTGGGCTCTTGCGAAATGCGGCCCTTAATTCCCTTAAATACAAGCAGGAATTGGCGCTTGTCCGTGAGCAAAATATTGACATTACCCACTTTGAAGAAGACCTAGACGCCTTCAAGGTTGCCTTTGCTAAGAACTACAATTCAGCCTCAGCCAACTTTGGCAAGGCCATCGATGAAATCGACAAAGCCATCAAGAGGATGGAAGAAGTCAAGAAATTCCTCACCACATCCGAAAATCAACTCCGACTTGCCAATAACAAGCTGGATGATGTTTCTGTTAAAAAATTGACTCGGAAGAATCCGACCATGAAGGCTAAGTTTGATGCCTTGAAGGGGGAATAACCTTTGTATTCAGCTAAGAACGCTACCTTGTCCATGAATGGGAAAACTATGGACTATGTGACATTTGGAAAAGGAAAGAAGCCTCTCGTTATCATACCAGGCTTGGGGGATGGGGTGCAGACGGTTAAAGGAAAGGCCCAGCTCTTTTCCCTCTCTTATCGTCTACTTGCTAAGCACTATAAAATCTATGTTTTTTCTCGAATTAATGAGTTGAGGCAGGGTTATACGACACGGGATATGGCAGCAGATGTAGCAGAAGCAATGGAGACACTAAACCTAGATGCCGCCTATGTTATGGGGATTTCACAAGGTGGAATGATTGCTCAATGGTTAGCTGTAGATTTTCCAGGAAGGGTTCAAAGGCTCATCCTAGCTGTGACAACAGCGGAGCCTAGTCAACTTGCTAGAGAACGAATTGAGCATTGGCAAAAACTCAGTCAATCTGGAAATTTTAAGCATCTCATGCTGGATATTGCAAAGCATTCCTATACGCAAAAGAGTTATCATAAATGGCGATTACTTTATAATATCATGGGTTGCTTGGGGCGAATCAAAGATGAGAAACGAATTTCCATTCAGTCTCAGTCTTGCCTGGAACATAATAGCCTTGAGGTCTTAAAAGAAAT
>CAJZGQ010000040.1 GCA_916048115.1 uncultured Streptococcus sp.
TAGAAGCGCGCTACGATTTTTCACAAGTGGAAGATGAGTTAGGGGACCAAGATCGAACAGCGATTCAACTCTGGCAAACCAACACACAAAAAGAAGAGTTGGAATATGTCGCTAAATCCATCCGTCAGCGTCTTCATGATGGGGCTCGCTATCGGGATATTCGGGTCTTGTTAGGCGATGTGGAAGCTTATCAACTGCAACTCAAGACCATTTTTGATCAGTATCAGATTCCCTTTTACTTGGGACGAAGTGAAGCCATGGTCCATCATCCCTTGATTCAGGTCATTGAATCCTTGTGGCGGATCAAGCAGTTCAATTACCAGACAGATGACGTCATCAATCTGTTGAAAACGGGTCTGTATAGTGATCTGGCGCAAGCTGAAGTCGATGCTTTTGAACAGTATCTTCGCTTTGCGGAAGTAAAGGGTGCTGCAAAATTTCAAAAGCCTTTTACCAGCAATCGTCAGGGTAAGTTTCATCTAGAAGAGCTCAATGCCCTCCGAGAACGCGTCGCAGAACCTTTAGCTCCTTTCTTTTCACAGCGCAAACAAAAGGTTTCCCAACTCTTAACAGCCTTTACAGAGTTTCTGCAAGAGGCTCAGCTTTCTCAGAATCTACAAGCTTTGATCAAGGATCTAGCTTTGGAAGAGCAGGAGCGCTATGATCAAGTTTGGAAGACCTTCCTCCACGTCTTAGAAGAATTGAATCTGGTTTTTGAGGACCAAGAACTGACAGTGGATGACTTTTTAGCTCTTGTCTTATCCGGCATGCAATTGACACAATACCGGACAGTTCCCGCTACAGTCGATGTAGTGACGGTTCAGTCCTATGACTTGATTGAGCCCTTGACAGCCCCTTATGTCTACGCGATTGGGTTGACCCAGGAACGTTTTCCAAAGATCGCGCAGAATACCTCGCTTCTCAGTGAAGAAGAACGACAACAGCTCAATGAGGCCACCCAAGAAGGAGCAGAGCTCCAGGTGGTGACCAGCGAAAATCTCAAGAAGAATCGCTTTGTGGCGGTTTCGCTACTTAATGCAGCGACCGAACAACTGGTCCTATCGGCCCCTAGCTTGGTCAATGAAACGGAAGATAGTGTCTCTCCTTACCTTCTAGAATTGGCCAAGGAGCCTATTGCCATCGAGTGGACGACCAAACAAGCCCAAGCTTCAAGTGATGACATCGGGACCTACCGAGCCCTCTTAGCGCGCGTGATCGAACTCCAACAAGAAGAGATCACTAGTGAGCTGTCTGCTGAAGAAGCCAGCTTTTGGGGTGTGGCCGTGCGGGTCTTGCGAAAGAAATTGCAAGCAGAAGGCATTCAGATTCCTCAGATTTCAACGGAATTAAAGAGTCGCCAGCTCCAGTCGGATACGCTTCAAGCGCTCTATCCAGAAGGCAAAGCCTTGACCTTATCCGCTTCTGCCTTAAATGAATACTACAAGCATCAGTATGCCTTTTATCTGCGCTATGTCTTGGGGCTACAAGAAGATGAGACCATCCGGCCAGACGCTCGCAGTCATGGGAATTTCTTGCACCGAATCTTTGAAAAAGTCTTAAAAGACAGCTCCTATCAGGCTTTTGATCAGCGCTTAAGCGAGGCGATTCGAGAAACCAGCCAAGAAGCAGAGTTCCAGCAATTGTATGGAGAAAATGGAGAGACCGAGTTTATTCGCAACTTGCTTCTTGATACCGCTAAAACAACGGGGCGTGTCCTCGCTCAGCAAAATGGCATCGAGACCATTGGTGAGGAGACTCTCTTTGGCGGGAGCGCCCACACCTCTTATCCTTTGTCTGATGGCCGTCTCCTGCAGCTACGAGGCAAGGTGGACCGCATTGATCAGTTAAGTGATCGGGGAGCTCTTGGCGTTGTGGATTACAAGTCAAGCTTGACGCAATTCCACTATGACAAGTTCTTTAATGGCCTGAATTCTCAATTGCCGACCTATCTCTCTGCCATTCAGGATCTGAAGGAATACCAAGCGGAGCAAGGGATTTTCGGAGCCATGTATTTGGAAATGGGAGATCCCCTAGTGGATCTGAAAAAGACCAAGACAGTAGAGGACGCCATCAACCAAACTATGAAAAGTCAACAGTACAAGGGGCTCTTTATGGCAGATCAGGCGCCTTACCTGGGCGAGGCCTATGATAAGAACAAGGCTATGATGTTGAGTAAGGAAGAGCTGGACCTGCTCCTCTTGTACAACGCTTATCTTTATAAAACAGCAGCAGAAGGGATCCTCAAAGGGCAATTTGCCATCAATCCCTATAGTGAAAATGGGCGCAATATCGCACCATATGTGGAGCAGTTTAAATCCATCACAGGATTTGAAGCCGATCGTCACCTAGGTCAGGCACGGTTCTTGACCAAACTAGACCAAAAAGGAATACGCGGTGAAAAGGTGAAAGCCGCTTGGATCGAGAAGATGAAGGAGGTCTTGAACAAATGATCAAACAAGCATTTTTGACAAGAGATGAAATCAAGGCCCTTCAGGCCCAAGAGGCAGCCTCTACTAAAGAGCAAAAGCGAACAGCAGAACAGATCGATGCCATCTATAGTTCTGGGACTAATATCTTGGTGTCGGCCTCGGCTGGTTCAGGAAAGACCTTTGTCATGGTGCAAAGGATTTTGGATCAGATCCAGCGAGGTATTTCGATTCAGGAGCTCTTTATCTCGACCTTTACGGTCAAGGCAGCAGGAGAGCTTAAGGAGCGTTTGGAAAGTGAACTTGGAAAAGCCCTGCAAGCGAGCGATGACCCAGAACTCAAGCAACACCTGGCCCGTCAAATCGCAGATGTCGCCACTAGCGATATCGGGACCATGGACTCCTTTACCCAAAAGGTACTAACGCGCTATGGCTATTTGCTTGGGTTGGCGCCCCAGTTTCGCATTTTACAAAATGCCAGTGAGCAGCGTCTCTTACAGAATGAAGTCTTTCAGACTGTTTTTGACCGCTATTACCAAGGGGAAAATCAAGAAGCCTTTGTCCAGATGGTTAAGAATTTCACGGGACAGCGCAAAAATTTGACCTTGTTTAAAGAGCAGGTCTACCAGATCTATGACTTTCTTCAGTCGACCAGTGATCCGGAAAAATGGCTGGAGGAGCATTTCCTAAAAGGTTATGAGGAGACCGATTTTGAACAGGTGGAAGTTACTCTGATGGAGAGCATTCAGCAGGCCCTCTATGAGGCAGAGAGCTTTTTTGCCTTTCATTTGTCCAATGAAGGCCAAGCATTTGGTAAGGCCAAATATTTGGAAGCCGTGCAAGAGGTGCTGGATCAGATTGGAAGCCTCACAGAGCGCCCTAATAAAGTGCAACTGACCTCTGTCCTAAAGGCAGTCGTCGCGATTAGTCGTGCTTCAAATGGGGGAGCCTTGACCAATAGAGCCCGAAAAGAGGAGCTGAAAGACCTAGTTACGGCTTATAACCATGACAAAAACCTTCATATCAATCGCCTCAGAGACTTGGAAAATCAGCTCTATCAGTTGGAATTTCAACAAACCTTCCACCAAGAAGAAGGCCCCATGCTCTCTTTGCTGCGGTACTTTATCAGAGACTTTTCTAAGGCTTATCTGGAGCGAAAAATCCAAGAAAAAGCTTATGAATTTGGGGATATTAGTCATTTTGCCATTCAAATTTTAGAGCAATTCCCAGAGGTGAGACAAGCCTTTCAAGAGCGTTATCATGAGGTCATGGTCGATGAGTACCAGGATACCAACCACACCCAGGAGCGGATGTTGGATTTGCTGTCAAATGGCCACAATCGCTTCATGGTGGGGGATATCAAGCAATCGATTTACCGTTTCCGTCAGGCAGATCCACAGATTTTCAATGATAAATTTAAGGCCTACCAAGAAGAAGGGGCAAAAGGGCGGTTGATTCTCCTCAAGGAAAATTTCCGGAGTCATGTGGAAGTGTTGGATGCGACCAATGATGTCTTTCGCCATTTGATGGACGAAGAGGTAGGAGAGATTGACTACAATCAAACCCACTATCTAGTTGCAGGAAGCGACAAGCAGCGGATGGCCTTGCCACAACATCGGGCTGAATTTTTGCTCTATGATGGTAGCCAAGACCAGGAAGAAAAGGACGAAGACGAGGAAGCAACCCTTGGACTTGAGACGGTTTCTAGGGGAGAAATTCTTCTAGTGATCAAAGAAATTTTACGCCTCCATCGGGTAGAAAAAGTACCCTTTAAAGAGATCACACTCTTGACCGCGACTCGAACGCGAAATGACGCCATTCTGGAAGCCTTTGACCAGTACCAGATTCCGATTGTGGCAGATAGCGGACAGGCGCATTATCTTGAGTCACTGGAAGTGATGGTCATGCTGGATACCTTGCGGACCATTAACAACCCTTTGCATGATTATCCCTTAGTGGCCCTCATGAAATCCCCTATGTTTGACTTTGATGAAGATGAGCTGGCACGGATTTCCTTGCAGTCTCTTCCAGAGCAAAAGCAAGTGGCCTTCTACCACAAGGTCCAGTTAGCCCTTGAAAAAACTGCAGAGCATGCAAGTCTGATTGATGCCAAACTCTCAGCTAAAATCGAGAACTTCCTCCAGGTTTTATCTACTTGGCGGGCTGCTGCCAAGACCTCTTCGCTTTATGATTTGCTGTGGAAAATCTATGAGGATCGCTATTACTATGACTATGTTGGCGCCCTTCCAAATGGTGCCCAGCGCCAGGCCAACCTCTATGCCTTGACGCTTCGGGCCAATGATTATGAGAAGACCAGCTTTAAGGGCTTGTCGCGTTTTATTGCCATGATCGATAAGGTGATCGAAAATGAACACGATTTGGCCAGCGTCCCTCTGGCAGCACCAAAAGATGCCGTTCAGCTCATGACCGTCCATAAGAGTAAGGGGCTTGAATTCAAGTATGTCTTTATTCTCAATATGGACAAGGCTTTTAACCGCAAGGATCAATCGGGACCGATCATTCTCAGCCGTCAAAAAGGGATTGGTTTTAAATACATTGCGAACCTGCCAGTTGAGACCGAAAATCCAGCTGCCCCTGAAACCATCCGCCTGCAGATCGAAACGCCTTGCTACCAGGGCAATGTGGAAGAAACAAAATTGGCTACGATTTCAGAGCAAATGCGTCTTCTATATGTTGCTATGACACGGGCCGAGCTCAAGCTCTATCTGGTCGGAAAAGGCCGTGAGGACAAACTGCCCGATACCGATTGGGGGACCAGTCGCAATGGCAAGCTGGATCCGGAAAAACGAAAAGAATGGACCTCTTATCAGGACTGGCTCTTTGCTATTCAAGATGTGTTTGCCAAGAATACCTTGGCCTATGACACGCGTTTTGTCACAGACGAAGATCTGACACCGGATCAGCTGGAGCCTATAGAGAAAGAGCAGGATTCCCGCCTGGATCAGCTCAAGGATGTCCGCCAGTCAGAGGATATTCGTCGGGCTTTGGATATCTTGGAAAATGTTGATCGCCTCAATCAGCTCTATGCTCCGGCCATTCATTTGCCAAGTGTCCGTACTCCTAGTCAGATCAAGAAATTCTACGAGCCGGTCATGGATGCCAATGGCGTCCAGATCATGGATGCGAAGACCGTGAAACCTGACTTTGAGCTTCCAACTTTTGGTCAAGAAAAAGCTGTGACTGGAGCACAAGTCGGTAGTGCAGTCCATGAGCTTATGCAGCGCGTGCCTCTTGAAGAAGAAATCACGCTGGATACACTGCGTCAAGCCTTGGAGCAAGTCCAAGCAGAGCCAGCGGTCAAAGCGCGCATCAAGCTAGAGGCCATTCTCGCTTTCTATGAGACGCCTTTAGGGACCTTACTTCAAAGAGAAGCCCCTCGGGTTCATCGTGAAGCCCCCTTTGCCATGCTGAAGAAAGATCTAGCCAGTGGTGAGGACTTCGTCGTGCGGGGGATCTTGGATGGTTACGTGGTGCTAGAAGACCGGATCCTGCTCTTTGATTATAAGACAGATCACTACAAGGTCCCTAGCCAATTGGTCGAACGCTACCGAGATCAGCTCGATCTCTATGCAGAAGCTCTTCGCCGTTCCTGTGGCCAAGAGCACGTTGAAAAATATTTGGTACTTTTAGGTGGCCCTCATCTAGAAGTGGTGAAAGTGGAGTAACACATGACAATTGCAAAGGAAAAAATTGAACGCATCCAAAGGATGGAAGGTTATTTGAATGACTATGCTAAGACTTTGGAAGATACAAAAAAAGCAGTGGATCGACTAAAAGAGCATCAAGAGAGCTATATCCAACTGCGCGATTATTATAGTAGTCAGACCTATTTTGATGACTTGGACCTGTCCAATCAGGCTGACTTTCCAGCAGATCTTCCTTGTGGTGTCTTGTCCGAAGATGCCGTCTATGATTTGTTAGACGAGCATTTTCAGATGGGAGTGGAACTCTTGGAGATCGCAACGAAGATGATCAAAGAGCGGTGAAATTTCAATCTAAAAGCTCCGGTTTCCCGGGGCTTTTAGATTGAAGACAAACGTCATCATAGAAACTTTCCTTAGGTGAGTACGGACGTCAGCGAACTTCGAAGAAGTTCCATGACTAAATCAAGATACAAAGGGCGACTGCGGATAAAGTCAAAATAGGAAGTTTGACGAAGAATCTTTAGATTCTAGGAGAACTTATCTTTTTGACACAATCCGCAGCCCGTGTTCAATTATTTTTGAGCCCCTTCGCTCTTGAATTTCTTAGCTCAGGCTAAAACAGTTTCCCGAACTGTTTTACTCTCAAAACTCCCGAGTGCTAGAAACCATCGTGTTTCTAGCACTTTTCTCACTGCGGAAAGTTTCAGTATATCTTTGAATGAGCTTAATAGTATATATTATTCTAAGTTTTTAAGCATCATTTATGTTGTCTTATCTTGACAAGCCCTATCAGCAATAGAAAAATTTCCAAAATGGACTTTTTCTTCAGCAAAAAAAAACTCCGGTTTCCCGAAGTTTTTTCTTTTGATTAGTGTGAGACACGACGACGTGCTGCTTTTTTGCGGTTTTCTTCGATGAAAGCTGCTTTTTGTTCTTCTGGCTCGATTACTTTTTTCTTGAATGTGTAAACTGCACCTGCGACAGCAGCAACTGTACCAGCAACACCAGTAACAAAACCTTTACCAAATCCTTTAGCCATGAGAATTTCTCCTTTTCTGAACTTTAAATATTTATGTTATAATATATGGTAACGAAAAAACGTGAATTTTGCAAGGAAAAACGATGAAAACCAAGATAATTGTGATTGTGGGACCGACCGCGGTTGGAAAAACAGCTCTTGCGATCGATTTGGCGCAAGCCCTCAATGGTGAAATCATCAGTGGCGATAGTCAGCAAGTCTATCGCAAGCTGGATATTGGAACAGCCAAGGCGACACCAGAAGAGCAAGCTGCAGCTCCCCATCATTTGATCGATGTGCGGGAGGTGACCGAGTCTTACTCGGCTTTTGATTTTGTAAAAGAAGCCAAACAGGCCATCGCGGAGATCACAGCCCGTGGCAAGCTCCCCATCATTGCAGGTGGGACGGGCCTCTACATCCAAAGTCTTCTTGAAGGCTATCATCTTGGTGGTGAAGTTCCCCATGAAGAGATTCTGGCCTATCGGGCTCAATTAGACTTGCTTTCGGATGAAGACTTGTACCAAAGGGTGACGGAGCTAGGACTTGTGATTCCTCAGATCAATCGCCGTCGGGCCATGCGGACTCTTGAAATTGCGCATTTTGGGAAAGACCTAGCAAATGAAGAGACGGGCTATGAACCCTATCTGATCTGTCTAGATGATGAACGGTCCTTGATCTATGATCGCATCAATCGCCGAGTAGATCGCATGCTAGAGGAGGGGTTACTAGAGGAAGCCCGTTGGCTCTATGACCATTACCCAGATGTGCAAGCCAGTAAAGGGATTGGCTACAAGGAACTCTTTCCCTACTTTAAGGGGGAGCAAAGCCTTGAAGAAGCCAGTGAGACCCTTAAGCGCAACACTCGGCGTTTTGCCAAACGGCAGCTGACTTGGTTTCGAAATCGGATGGAAGTAACCTTTTACGCCATTTCTGCCCCCCACTTCAAGGAGCAGGTTCTTGCAGATGTAAAGGAGTTTTTAGAGCATGATTGAAACAGAAAAGAAACAAGAACGTATCCTTTTGGTTGGTGTGGAACTTCAAGGCATGGACAATTTTGATATGTCGATGGAGGAGTTGGCCAGCCTAGCTAAAACAGCCGGTGGGGATGTCCGGGGCTCCTATACCCAAAAACGGGAGAAATACGACACCAAGACCTTTGTCGGCTCAGGAAAACTAGAAGAAATCGCACAAATGGTCGAAGCAGATGAGATTACGACAGTGGTAGTCAATAACCGCCTGACACCCCGGCAAAATGTCAACTTAGAAGAAATCCTTGGGGTTAAGGTCATTGACCGGATGCAGCTGATTCTAGATATCTTTGCCATGCGGGCTAGGAGTCATGAAGGGAAGTTGCAGGTGCACTTGGCCCAGCTCAAATACCTCTTGCCACGCCTTGTCGGTCAAGGGATCATGCTCAGCCGTCAGGCCGGGGGAATTGGTTCTCGTGGTCCAGGGGAAAGTCAGTTGGAGTTGAACCGCCGGAGCGTTCGCAATCAAATCACCGATATCGAGCGCCAGCTCAAGGCTGTTGAAAAGAACCGGGAAACCCTTCGTGAAAAACGTTTGGAATCACCTGTTTTCAAGATTGGTTTGATCGGCTATACCAATGCAGGAAAGTCGACCATTATGAATCAGCTGACCAGTAAGAGCCAGTATGAAGCCGATGAACTCTTTGCGACCTTGGATGCCACAACCAAGAGCATCCATCTAACAGGCAATCTGCAAGTGACGCTGACCGATACGGTTGGCTTTATCCAAGATCTACCAACAGAGTTGGTATCAAGCTTTAAGTCGACCCTGGAAGAAAGTAAGAATGTAGACCTCCTGGTCCATGTCATCGATGCGTCTGATCCTAATCATGAAGAGCATGAAAAGACCGTGCTTTCGATCATGAAGGACCTAGATATGCTGGAGATCCCTCGCTTGACGCTTTACAACAAAGCAGATAAAGTAGCAGACTTTACACCAACCCAGACACCTTTTAGCTTGATTTCAGCGCGCTCTGAGACAGCTCGTGAAGATCTTCAGGCTTTGCTTCTAGAAAAACTGAGAGAGCTCTTTGTTCCCTTTACCATTCGCGTTCCCTTTTCAAAATCTTATCGGACACATGATTTAGAAATGGTTGCGATCATTGACCAGCGCGAATTTGAAGAGGATGTCGAGGTCATTCAAGGCTATATCGCAGAGAAAAATAAGTGGAAGTTGGAAGAAT
>CAJZGQ010000041.1 GCA_916048115.1 uncultured Streptococcus sp.
GCTCGACAATCCAAAGATAATTAAGAGGCTAGGACTTTTGTCCCAGCCTCATTTTTTATAGTTATTAACGAAACAAGATGTTTGTTATATATTGAAACGACTAAAGGATTAGTCAAAGTAAAGTAAGTCTTTGCTGGTTTCAGTGAAGAGTCCAAATCCGTCTTTTGTGACGTACCCACAATCTTCGATACGGACACCGACTTTACCTGGAATATAGATTCCTGGTTCAACTGAGAAGCACATGCCTTCTTCAAGCACCATGTCATTTCCTTCCATAATAGAAGGGAATTCATGCACGTCCATTCCGATCCCGTGTCCGAGGCGGTGGTTGAAGTATTCACCATAGCCAGCTTTTTCGATGACGCTCCGTGCAGCACGGTCTACGTCATGTGCTGTTACACCTGGTTTGATCATGTCAATGGCTGCTTGTTGAGCTTCTAAAGTCAAGTGGTAGATTTCTTTTTTGAAATCATCTGGTTTCCCAACAGCAACAGTACGAGTCATATCTGACGCATAACCATTCACCATACAGCCAAGGTCAAAGAGTAAGAGAGCATCGTTTTCGACTTTGTTGCTTCCAGGAATTCCGTGTGGGTTGGCTGCATTATTTCCAGTCAAGACCATGGTTTCAAAGCTCATTTCATAACCCAAGCGTTTGATACCGAAGTCGATTTCTGCTACGATATCAGTTTCTGTTTTATCCAGTGAGATGGCGTCGAATCCCATATTGACAGCCTTATCTGCATATTGACCAGCCACCAACATTTTTTGGATCTCATCAGCAGATTTGATCAAGCGCATGCGGTTAATCCGTGGTGTCAAGTTGGTGAATTGAGCCTTTTCAAAGACAGTGCGCAAGCCATTGTATTTGGTAAGGATCAAGTTATCATATTCAAGTGCAACGGTTTTGGCATCGGGTTTTGCGATAGCCCCTTTAATCTTTTCCCATGGGTTTTCAGAATCCACATAGCCAACCACTTGGAAATCAACAACTGCAGTCGCCCGTTCCACTTCAAGTGCAGGAACGAAGAGAAGTGGTTCGTGGTCTGTGTAAACGAACAAGAAGAGTTGACGTTCGTGGGGATCACTGTAAAATCCAGTCAGGTAATTGATGGTGACAGGATCGGATACAACAGCGACATCTGTTTTTTCAGTTTCAAGAAAATCGACGATTTGATCTAATTTAGACATAATGCTACCTTCTTTCTATGGATCTATTTTGTCAAATTTTCCCCAAAAAAGCAAGAGTTTACAAAATTTTACCAAAATGCTTGAAAGTGTTTACAATAAGTGATAAAATAGGATTAATTAGAGAGTGAAAACGAAATTTTCAACAATGAAAGGAAATCTTATGAATACAGACGATACAGTAACAATTTATGATGTCGCCCGTGAAGCAGGGGTTTCAATGGCAACCGTTAGTCGTGTAGTAAATGGGAATAAAAACGTTAAAGAAAATACACGTAAAAAAGTTTTAGAAGTGATCGAACGCTTGGATTATCGTCCAAATGCTGTTGCGCGTGGTCTTGCTAGCAAGAAAACAACAACAGTCGGTGTTGTGATTCCAAACATCACGAATAGCTATTTCTCTACATTGGCTAAGGGGATCGATGACATTGCTGAAATGTACAAGTACAATATTGTTCTTGCAAATAGTGATGAAGACGATGACAAAGAAGTTTCAGTGGTAAACAACCTCTTTTCAAAACAAGTGGATGGGATCATTTTCATGGGTTATCACTTGACTGAAAAGATTCGCTCAGAATTTTCACGCTCTCGGACGCCAGTTGTCCTTGCTGGGACAGTGGATGTTGAACACCAATTACCAAGTGTCAATATCGACTACAAGCAAGCAACCGTTGATGCTGTTACACAGTTGGCAAAACACAACAAGAAAATTGCTTTTGTAAGTGGCCCATTGGTGGATGATATCAATGGAAAAATTCGTTTGACAGGCTACAAAGAAGCTTTGAAAGTGAAAAAATTGAGCTATAGCGAAGGACTTGTGTTTGAATCCAAGTACCGGTACGATGAAGGTTATAACTTGGCAGAACGCATCATTGCATCCAAAGCAACAGCTGCCTTTGTAACAGGGGATGAATTGGCTGCAGGTCTCTTGAACGGCTTGTCTGATAAGGGGATCAAGGTACCAGAAGACTTTGAAATTATCACCAGTGATGATTCACAAGTAACTCGTTATACGCGTCCAAATCTATCAACGATTGGCCAACCTTTGTATGACCTTGGTGCGATCAGTATGCGCATGTTGACCAAGATCATGCACAAAGAAGAGTTGGAAGAACGCGAAGTACTGTTGTCTCATACGATCAACCAACGTGGAACGACCAAAAAATAAGGATTAGTAGACTAGAGTCTCGACATGGGAAGACGTGTCTACTAGTCTAAGAGGCTAGAACAGAACTGTTCTAGCCTCTTTTTATATGTGTCATTAATCATAAGTAATGATGAAGTGAAATTGAATGAGTGTTGGTTCAAATATTGATGTGTAAGTTACAATTAAATCGTTCTAGAGTTTGTTAAAATACCATACAACAAAATATGATGAATTTGTTTTGTTTCGTCTTCTATGTTTTTATTTGGAGATAGATGATTTCCTGTGCTATTGAGAGCACTCATGACGTTTAAAATAACCTCTGTTGACAAATCTTTAGCAATTATATTTTCATTTTTACCTAGCTCAATATATGCACGATATATTTCACGCTTTTTCTCATCTATCGCTTTTGTCATAAGTTTCGTAAAAGTAGGATCCTCTAACGTTTTTTCTTGAAAGTAGTTAGAAATCTGTTGGCTTATTTTTTTCTGACATAAAGCTAAGGCTTGATTTAATTTTGATTTATAATCTATATTACTGAGTAGAATGTTTTCAGCTTCTTGTATGATGTCTTTAAACAATTCATTAATACATAAAGCTACTAAATTATCTTTCTTATCAAAGTAATTGTAGATTGACACAGGAGAAACTTCTGCGACTTTTGCAATTGATTGTATACTTGTTTCTTTAAACCCTTTTTCTTTAAATAAAGAAAGAGCAGACTGAATAATAGCTTGCTTCTTTTTTTCTGTTGTTTTTTGATATTGATTCATTTGAACACTCCATTTGATATCAATTATAGCACAACTTTGAAATTTATCTCAGATTATTTCATTAATTCTTGACGATATCTGATATTTACAATACAATTAAGTTTGAAATATAATTAATGATATTTCAAACTTATAATAATTGAGGGAAGATATTTAATGTTAACTGAATTTCTTATTAAGCAGTCTCAAAAACCTAGTGGTCTTATTGGTAGAGTCATCACAAAAATATGGTCATTCTATTTTAAAAAACTTAGTCTTTGGGCGATTAAACAGACTACTATTTCAGATAATTATAGAATTTTAGAAATTGGTTACGGTGGCGGGAGTACTATCAAGAACCTTCTTGCTTTAAATAAAAATCTTGAGATTCATGGTATTGATATTTCTAAGGAATCATATAGAACTGCCCAACGTGTTCATTCAGATTCCATAAGAAAAGGTAGTGTCCAACTTAAGATTGGAAATGTGGAGAATATGCCTTATCAAAATAACTATTTTGATAGAATATTTGCTATTCAGACCCATATTTTTTGGAAGGATATAAAAAAGAGTTTTCAAGAAGTTTATAGAGTCCTGTCCAGCAATTCTACTTTGATAATTGCTTCTGAAAAAGAAAAAATACATTATCATATGACAGATTATCGTACAAGTCATGAATTTAGTCAGTTACTAACAAGTATTGGTTTTTCAAAAATTGAGGAAAAACAGAATCGCAATTGGATTTTGTATATCGTATATAAATAAAATAGAATTTTAAATTTCGAACAGAACTGTTCTAGCCTCTTTTTTATACTGCGAACAGGTAGAGACTTGCTGGGCACTCTTTATTTCGGTATAATAGAAGGTATGAAAGTTTTACTGTATTTAGAAGGAAAATCCGTATTACAAAAATCAGGAATTGGTCGAGCCTTGCAGCATCAAATGCATGCGCTTGATTTGGCTGGGATTCCGTATACGACAGATATTTTAGGAGATTATGATGTGGTGCATATCAATACCTATGGCCCACGGAGTTTCCTTTTGCTCCATGCAGCAAAGCGTCGTGGAAAGAAAGTCATCATGCATGGCCATTCAACCCGTGAGGATTTTGAAAATTCCTTTATCGGGTCTAACTTTTTTGCGCCCTTGTTTGGGAAGTATTTGGCTCACATGTACCAAAAGGCAGACTATGTGATCACGCCATCTGAATATTCTAAACACCTGATTCAGTCTTATGGGGTGACCACACCGATTATCGCGGTCTCCAATGGAATTGATTTGGAAAAATACAAGAAGGATCCGAAAAAAGAAGAGGTCTTTCGAAAGCATTTTAATATCCAAGAAGGCCAAAAGGTTGTCATCTGTGCAGGGCTTTATTTTAAACGCAAAGGGATTGAAGATTTCGTAGAAGTGGCCCGTCGCATGCCGGATGTGCGCTTTATCTGGCTAGGTTCTATCAACAAATGGATCATTCCGCGTAAGATTCGTCGTATCGTAGAAAAGGATCATCCGAGTAATGTGGAATTCCCTGGCTACTTCAAGGGAGCGGTCTTCCAAGGGGCTATGACGGGTTCAGATGCTTTCTTCTTCCCATCTTATGAAGAAACAGAAGGGATCGTTGTTTTGGAGGCCTTGGCCAGTCATCAGCACACGGTCTTGCGGGATATTCCCGTATACAATGGCTGGATTGACGAGACGTCCTCTGAATTGTGCCATAATGTAGACGAATTTGTGGATTCCTTGAACAAGGTCTTGAACGGACAAGTAGACAAGCGGGAGGCAGGCTACAAGGTCGCTGAAAGTCGTTCGATTGACTTAGTGGCTTATCAATTGGTCGAAGCCTATCAAACAGTTTTGGAGATGTAAGATGCGTGTAGGGTTATTTACAGATACCTATTTCCCGCAAGTTTCGGGAGTAGCGACCAGTATTCGGACGCTCAAAACAGAATTAGAAAAATTGGGACACACGGTCTTTATCTTTACGACAACGGATAAAGATGTCAACCGCTATGAAGATTGGCAGATCATTCGGATTCCAAGTGTGCCTTTCTTCGCCTTTAAGGACCGCCGCGTTGCATATCGTGGCTTCTCAAAGGCGCTTGCCATTGCCAAGCAATACCAGCTGGATATTATCCATACCCAGACTGAGTTTTCACTGGGCCTTTTGGGAGTGTGGATTGGACGCGAGTTGCGGATTCCAGTCATTCATACCTACCATACCCAGTATGAGGACTATGTCCGCTATATTGCCAGAGGTATGGTCATTCGCCCAAGTATGGTCAAATACATTGTGAGAAGTTATATGAACGATCTGGATGGCGTGATCTGTCCTAGTGAGATCGTCTATGACTTGCTCCAAAAGTACAAGGTCAAGGCAGAAAAACGCATTATTCCGACAGGGATTGATTTGGCCAAGTTTGACCGACCGGAAATCACTCCGACAGAGACAGCTGCTCTTCGTGAAAAATATGAAGTCGCAGAAGATGAAACGCTTTTATTGAGCCTGTCGCGGGTTTCTTATGAAAAGAATATTCAGGCTGTTATTGCGGCCCTTCCAGATGTCCTCAAGGTCAATCCAAAAGTTAAGTTGATCGTGGCTGGAGATGGTCCTTATTTGGATGATTTGAAAAAACAAGCGGCGAAACTGGGGATTTCAGATGCGGTTGTCTTTACAGGGATGATCCCACCAAATGAGACAGCTCTCTACTATAAAGCGGCTGACTTCTTTATTTCAGCTTCAACGAGTGAGACGCAAGGGTTGACCTATTTAGAGAGTATTGCAAGTGGTACCCCGATCATCGCTCATGGCAATCCTTATCTCGATCATGTGATTGATGACCCTATGTTTGGAAAGCTCTTTTATGAAGAGAGTGATCTGGCACAAGCGATTCTTGAAGCGATTGAGGAGATGCCACCAATCGATGAGACCAAGTGGGCAGAAAAGATTGATGATATTTCTGCAGCAACCTTTGGCCGTCGGGTCTACGAATTTTACTTGGATAAAATCATCTCTAAAGACTTTTCAAATGATTTGAATCCTGAGCAAAGTCGGGTTAAGCGGATGTCTAAGACCATTGTGAAAATCCCGACCAAGGTGATTGCTCTTCCGGTCAATGGATCTGTGAAGATGATGAAGGCTTCGGTCAAACAAGTGAAGAAAATCCGTAAAATCACGCATTTCTTTGATTGAAAATGAAACTTTTTCTTGCAAAATTTTTCAATCGTGCTATAATAACTGACAGAGACATATCAAATCTAGGAAATCTGATAGAGAGCGCGTGGGGCTGGAAATCGCGTAGAGGATAGGTTTGGGACTACTCGTGATTCTTTTATGCAAACATAAAACGGTGGCTACGTTAGAGCCAATCAGAGGTGTCCCTCTTTTTTGAGGAACATAAATGAAGGTGGAACCACGTTGCGACGTCCTTTCGAGGAGGTCGCTTTTTTGATTTCTTCATGAAGACATCAAAAGGAGTGACGATTCCAATGTTCAAAGACATCTCCCACCCATTTAACTACTAAAAACTTTATAAGGAGAAAATCATGATTAAGATTACTTTCCCAGATGGCGCTGTTCGTGAATTCGAATCTGGCGTTACTACTTTTGAAATTGCCCAATCTATCAGCAATTCTTTGGCTAAAAAAGCTCTTGCTGGTAAATTCAACGGCAAATTGATTGACACAACTCGTGCCATCACCGAAGATGGAAGCATTGAAATCGTGACACCTGATCACGAAGACGCTCTTCCAATCTTGCGTCACTCAGCAGCTCACTTGTTTGCCCAAGCAGCTCGTCGCCTCTTCCCAGATATCCACTTGGGTGTTGGTCCAGCGATTGAAGATGGTTTCTACTACGATACAGACAACCAAGCTGGTCAAATCTCTAACGAAGACCTTCCTCGTATCGAAGAAGAAATGAAGAAAATCGTGAAAGAAAACTTCCCATCTGTTCGTGAAGAAGTGACCAAAGATGAAGCGCGTGAAATCTTCAAAAATGATCCGTACAAATTAGAATTGATCGAAGAACATTCAGAAGACGAAGGTGGGTTGACCATCTACCGTCAAGGTGAATACGTTGACCTTTGCCGTGGACCACACGTCCCATCAACTGGTCGCATCCAAATCTTCCACCTTCTCAACGTTGCTGGTGCTTACTGGCGTGGGAATAGCGACAATGCGATGATGCAACGTATCTACGGTACAGCATGGTTTGACAAGAAAGACTTGAAGAACTACCTTCAAATGCGTGAAGAAGCTAAGGAACGTGACCACCGTAAACTTGGTAAAGAGCTTGACCTCTTCATGATTTCTCAAGAAGTTGGTCAAGGTCTTCCATTCTGGTTGCCAAATGGTGCGACCATCCGTCGTGAGTTGGAACGCTATATCGTTGATAAAGAAGTAGCAGCAGGCTACCAACACGTCTACACTCCACCAATTGCTTCTGTAGAACTGTATAAAACTTCAGGTCACTGGGATCACTACCGTGAAGACATGTTCCCACCAATGGATATGGGGGATGGAGAAGAGTTTGTTCTTCGTCCAATGAACTGTCCTCACCACATTGAAGTCTACAAACATCATGTGCACTCTTACCGTGAATTGCCAATCCGTATCGCTGAAATTGGGATGATGCACCGTTATGAAAAATCTGGTGCTTTGACTGGTCTTCAACGTGTGCGTGAAATGTCTCTGAATGATGGTCATACTTTTGTGGCTCCAGAACAAATCGAGGAAGAATTCAAGAAGATACTTCAATTGATCATCGATGTGTATGAAGACTTTAACTTGACAGATTACCGTTTCCGCTTGTCTTACCGTGATCCTGAAGACAAACACAAATACTTTGACAACGATGAAATGTGGGAAAATGCTCAACGCATGTTGAAAGCAGCCGTTGATGATATGGGTGTTGAGTACTATGAAGCAGAAGGGGAAGCAGCCTTCTACGGACCAAAATTGGATATCCAAGTGAAAACAGCTCTTGGTAAAGAAGAAACCCTTTCTACCATCCAATTGGACTTCTTGCTTCCAGAACGCTTTGATCTTCATTACATCGGAGCTGATGGGGAAGAACACCGTCCGGTCATGATCCACCGTGGTGTTATCTCAACGATGGAACGCTTCACAGCTATCTTGATTGAAAACTACAAGGGTGCCTTCCCAACATGGCTTGCCCCACACCAAGTGACTCTTATCCCAGTTTCGAACGAAAAACACGTAGACTACGCTTGGGAAGTAGCTAAGAAACTTCGTGACCGTGGAGTCCGTGCAGATGTGGATGAACGCAATGAAAAAATGCAGTTCAAGATCCGTGCTTCACAAACTCAAAAAATTCCTTACCAATTGATTGTTGGTGACAAGGAAATGGAAGAGCAAGCCGTAAACGTTCGCCGTTATGGTCAAAAAGAAACAGAAGCCATGTCAGTGGATGCATTTGTAGAATTGATTCTTGCAGATATTGCAAATAAATCCCGTGTTGAGAAATAAACCATTTAACCTAGAACAAAATCTCAGCCACCTAAAAAGCAACAACTGAAATAGTTGTTGCTTTTTTACATTTTGATTAAGCTGAGCTAGTAGTGATCTGTCAAACCACCACAAATAGTATCCTCATCAACAATTCTTTCTATCCACTAACTTTTGGATATAGAATATCCTCCCAAGATTTGCTTCCTCGAGTTAGATAAGGTCAATATCCTCAATCCTTGTCTGCTTCATTTTCTTTTACGAGATCTTTTTGAGAATCTTTTTCAGAGAGTTTTTGATCGATATACTTGTTAATGGTTTCATAAAATTCCTTGGTCATCTCACTATCTAATTTTGTCGAATTATGGACTTGATTGACTTTCAATTGAACAGATTGAATACCGTAAGAGGCTTGCTTTTGGCGAATTGTTTCTAATTCTTCTTCTGAAATCGGATCTCCAACAACTGTCAAGACTAATTCATTGCTACTTGACTTGTAGACTTGATTAATGATCGTATGATTAGAGAACTCTTTGCCTACAAACTGTTTAATCCCTTCTTTTCGTGCTTGATCCATCGTCAGAGTGACTGCTGAATAGCTGGCTGGAAGAACCAATAATACAATCAAGGATATCAACCCAATTCTCATTTTCATGTTTAGCTCTTTAAATGAACTTAAGGGAGATTGTCTCATCATAATTCTTGTTCCAACAATATTGATTAGCATGATAAAGACACAGTTG
>CAJZGQ010000042.1 GCA_916048115.1 uncultured Streptococcus sp.
CGCATAATAAATACCCCCTTTACTGGTTTGTCCAGTAAAGGGGGTACATATCAGATTGAGTGGCTTTTTTCTATCGAGGACTTATTTCTATAAGGCCTAAATGTAATATTTCTTGTCCTATATTATATCCTGACAATCTTGCTTTTATATGAATATTTTCTCCTTCAATTATGTTATTACCATTAAAACTTTTAAATTCAGGATCTACCGCAGGACGTACCTCATCCAATTTAAAATTTGGTGACGGGACTGCTTCATTTGGACCTTTATAATCTCCTGAATAGATTAGGATGTCGTTATAAGTATTTCGTCCCTCGCTTTTTGCGATATCAGCAATATGACCATCAAATTCCACTACTTGTCCTTTATATTTATTAACGAATTCGTTGATCTTATCTGGATCTTCAGTTTGTAGAATTGTTGCAAATTCTGTGTTGTTTTCAGCAGTGAGGATAGAAGGAGTACTAGAGGAACTACTAGCACTGGAAGAACTGGACAGCGTTTCTGAACTGCTTGTTTTGGAACTTTCTGAAGAGTTGCTTTCAGTTTTTATACTAGATGATGTAGTATCAGTAGTCTGTTTCATGATTTTTGAACTATGGGTTGCTTGTTTGGCGGATTTTGATGTATCATCCTTAGGACCAAAAATGATGAGTAAGCCTGTTATTACAATAAGCAAGATGGCACCAGCGATACTTCCAATAAGTTGTAGCTTTTTCAACTGATCTCGTTTCCGTATCTCCTCACTAGATAGTGGAGTGATAGAGACCTCGGCTTCTTTAGAAAATAATCCGAATATGCCTTCACTTCCTTCTTCAAGGATTTTGATTGTAGCATCTTCTTTTTTTACATTTAAATCAATAAGCCCTTTTTTAATAGCTTCTTCAATATTTTTTCCTTTATAAACTCCCATGTTAATATCCTTAATTATTAATTTTATAATTATTTTACCTGTATTCAATAAAAAAGTAAATAGCATTTTTTAAAAAATTTATGTAAAAAAGTGTTGACAAAGAAATCAGTCTGCGTTATAATAATTTATGTAAACAAAAAGAGGTTGGAAAATCTCAAGAGTTTACAAGATCAATAGTGGAAAGGAGATGGTAATATGCTATTTCCAGAATTAAGACAACTAATTGATAAAAGGAAGAATAGAAACTGTTAGCCTGTAGGGCTATTATTAAATAAATGAATTAAAATTATGTAAACAACCAAACAGTAGCCAATTCGGCTACTCATTTTCAAGAATGAATTAAAATTATGTAAAACGAGGTAATAACTATGAACAACAACTTTAACAATATGGATGATCTTTTCAATCAACTAATGGGCAACATGGGTGGTTTTCGTTCTGAAAGCCGTCGCTACATGATTAATGGTCGTGAAGTGACACCGGAAGAATTCGCCATCTACCGCCAAACTGGTCAACTTCCAAATGAAGGAAGTGAGCAAGCGCAACACCATCAAGGTAAAGGAATGAAACAAGATGGGATCCTTGCAAAACTTGGTCGCAACTTGACCGAAGAAGCACGTGAAGGAAAATTGGATCCGGTTATCGGACGCAATAAAGAAATTCAAGAAACAGCTGAAATCTTGTCTCGTCGTACCAAGAACAACCCTGTTCTTGTAGGGGATGCCGGTGTTGGTAAAACAGCAGTTGTAGAAGGTTTGGCACAAGCTATTGTGAACGGGGACGTTCCAGCTGCCATCAAGAACAAAGAAGTCATCTCCATTGATATTTCTGGTCTTGAAGCAGGGACTCAATACCGTGGTAGCTTTGAAGAAAATATTCAAAATCTGATCCAAGAAGTCAAGGCGATGGGAAATGTCATTCTCTTCTTTGATGAAATCCATCAAATTCTTGGTGCAGGTAGCACAGGTGATGGTCAAGGCTCTAAAGGTCTTGCGGATATCATCAAACCGGCTCTTTCACGTGGGGAATTGACAGTCATTGGGGCAACTACTCAAGATGAATACCGTAACACCATCTTGAAGAATGCGGCCCTTGCTCGTCGTTTCAACGAAGTGAAGGTCAATGCTCCATCAGCTGAAGATACTTTCAAGATTCTTCAAGGAATCCGTGATCTTTACGAAAAACACCACAATGTCATCTTGCCAGATGAAGTTTTGAAAGCAGCGGTTGATTATTCGATCCAATACATTCCACAACGTAGCTTGCCTGATAAGGCCATTGACTTGGTCGATGTAACAGCTGCTCACTTGGCGGCTCAACATCCGGTAACAGATGTTCATGCTGTGGAACATGAAATTGAAGAAGAAAAAACCAAACAAGAAGAAGCTGCGGCTAAAGAAGATTACGAAGCAGCTTTGAAAGCAAAAGTTCGTATCGAAGAACTTGAAAAGAAAATTGAAAACCATACGGAAGACCATAAAGTAACAGCAACCATCAACGATGTGGCTGAATCAGTAGAACGGATGACTGGTATTCCAGTGTCACAAATGGGTGCAACTGATATCGAACGTTTGAAAGATATGGGTCACCGTTTGCAAACTAAAGTTATCGGTCAAGATAAAGCCGTTGAAGCAGTGGCACGTGCCATCCGTCGTAACCGTGCAGGATTTGACGAAGGTAACCGTCCAATCGGTAGCTTCCTCTTTGTAGGACCTACTGGTGTTGGTAAAACTGAGTTGGCTAAACAATTGGCTCTTGATATGTTCGGTACCAAAGATGCCATTATCCGTTTGGACATGTCAGAATACAGCGACCGCACAGCCGTTTCTAAATTGATTGGTACAACAGCTGGTTATGTTGGTTATGATGACAATAGCAATACTTTGACAGAACGTGTTCGTCGTAACCCTTACTCAATCGTCCTTCTTGACGAAATTGAAAAGGCGGATCCTCAAGTGATCACCCTTCTCCTCCAAGTTTTGGACGATGGTCGTTTGACAGATGGTCAAGGGAATACGGTCAACTTCAAGAACACGGTAATTATCGCTACTTCAAACGCTGGCTTTGGTTACGAAGCCAACTTGACAGAAGATGCGGATAAACCAGAACTCATGGATCGTTTGAAACCTTACTTCCGTCCAGAATTCTTGAACCGTTTCAACGCTGTGATTGAATTCTCGCACTTGAGCAAGGAAGACCTTTCTAAGATTGTTGATTTGATGTTGGTAGATGTCAATAAGACCCTTTCTAAGAAAGAAATCGACTTGGCAGTGAGCGATGCAGCCAAAGAATATATGACTGAAGAAGGTTATGATGAAGTGATGGGTGTTCGTCCACTCCGTCGGGTCGTTGAACAACAAATCCGTGACAAAGTCACAGACTTCCACTTGGATAATCTTGATGCTAAACACCTAGAAGCTGATATGGAAGATGGTGTACTTGTGATCAGAGAAAAAGACACAAAGAAGGAAGAAAACACTGATAAACAAGCAGAATAAGGCGAATTAGTTTGTGAAAATAGAGGCTGCTATATGATAGCAGCCTTTATTTTTTCTTCCCACCTGGGGGAAATTATTCGCTGTATAAGGCTAAAATCCCCCTATTTGGGCCAAAAAAACATCAATAATTAGTGAAATTAACCCAATTTGAGCAAATTTATTAATAAATAAAGAAAATAAGTATATAATCTATACAAGAATAAAATTTGAGGAATGGAAGTAAGATGAGCAATACAATTGATATCTACTCAACTCCCGAATACAGAAAAGTAGAAGCCGTTGTTCAACTGATGGTTGATGGTCGCTTGACGAGCTATCGTGTCGCAACTGAAACAAACATCAGCAAAATGAGCTTGGCGACTTTGACTAAGGGAACGAGTAAAATCAAAAATATTACCTATCAAACGGCTTTGGCCTTGATTGATTGGTATGATGAGAATCACGAAAAGTATGGCATTACGATTGATTAGTCAGTAGCCCACTTTTCGTGGTTTTTTTCTTTTGCATCTAAATCTGAGACTGGAGTCTGATTTTGCTTGAAGAGGATGGGGAAACTTGAAAAGACGGGCGAAATTTGATATAGTATAGCATATATGAAAATTAAAGGAGAAACATATGCAAGGCGGAAGTTTGCTAATTATGCTTGTTCTTATGGTCGGTTTGATGTACTTCATGAGCCGTAGCCAAAAGAAACAGTACCAAAAACGGATGGAAAGTTTGAATAAACTTCAAAAAGGAAATGAAGTCATCACGATTGGTGGCTTGTACGGAACCATCGATGAAGTCGATACAGATCGCAAGACCGTTGTCTTGGATGTTGATGGTGTCTACCTGACCTTTGAATTGGGAGCGATCAAAACAGTTCTTCCTGTATCAGAAGGGATCTCAGCCACTGCTACAGAATCTGCTAGCTCAGATGTCGATTCAGCTATCGAAGAATAATCATCAAAGAAGAGGCAAGAGCCTCTTTTTTGGTGGGCAAATGGAATTGTACGATGAAGGAAAGCCTTGCTCGTTCAAAATAGAGGCCACAGTCCCTATTTTATGGGGATTTATGGTATAATGAAGCGATAAATATTGAAATAGGTAGAAAAACATGTTTCGTTTTAAGAAGAAAGAAAAAATCGAGATCCCTTTAGAAGTCCCGAAACATATTGGCATTATTATGGATGGCAATGGTCGTTGGGCGAAAAAGCGGATGCAACCGCGCGTCTTTGGTCATAAGGCAGGGATGGAAGCTCTCCAAGAAGTGACGATTGCAGCAAAAAATATGGGAGTTCAGGTCTTGACGGTCTATGCCTTTTCGACGGAAAACTGGACACGCCCTGAAGATGAAGTCAAGTTTATCATGCACTTGCCAGTTGAGTTTTATGATCGCTTTGTCCCTGAATTGCATCGCAATAATGTCAAGATTCAAATGATCGGTGACACTAAGAAATTACCCAAAGAAACATTAGAAGCTTTGGAAAGAGCAGAAGCGATGACCCACCTCAATACTGGCTTGATCCTGAATTTCGCACTCAATTATGGTGGACGTGCAGAGATTACTCAGGCTGTGAAGCAGATCGCTCATGAAGTCTTGGATGCGAAGTTCAGTCCAGAAGATATCACAGAAGAGATGATCGCAGATTATCTCTATACCGAGAATTTGCCACGTGTCCTAAGGGATCCGGATTTGATTATCCGAACCAGCGGAGAAATCCGTTTGAGTAATTTCCTTCCTTGGCAGGCTGCCTATAGTGAGTTGTATTTCACAGATGTGATGTGGCCAGATTTTGGAGAAGAGGCACTACGAAGTGCTGTAGTAGAATATAGCCATCGCCACCGGAGATTTGGCGGTGTTTAGGAGAAAATGATGACGAAAGATTTACAAAAACGTGTAATTTTTGGAGGAATTGCCCTGCTCTTTTTCATTCCAACAGTAATGGTTGGAGGGATGTTCTTCCAGATTGTGATTGGTTTGATCGCCATGTTAGGGGTACATGAACTGCTCAAGATGAAGGGGCTTGAAACAGCGACCTTTGAAGGAGCGCTAGCCATGTTAGCGTCCTTCGTCTTGACCTTGCCGATTGAGGACTACCTCCCTTACCTTCCAGCAGATGGCAATATGATTGCCTATGGGTTGGTTGTCTTGATTCTCATGGGAACAACTGTTCTTGCTCAGAATTATAATTATGAAGATGTGGTCTACCCCATTGCTTCTAGTTTCTATGTGGGACTCGGTTTCCATTCATTAGTGGATGCGCGAATTGCTGGTATTGATAAGGTCTTATTGGCACTCTTTATTGTCTGGGCGACAGATTCCGGTGCCTATTTAGTAGGAAGTCGCTTTGGGAAACGTAAGCTCATGCCTGCGGTTTCTCCTAATAAAACGATTGAAGGAAGTCTTGGGGGAATCTTGTCTGCAGTTGCGGTAACTGTGATCTATATGATCGTGGATCGCTCGGTGGCAGGTGGACATGGTTTTCTAGCTATGATCTTCTTTACCATTCTCTTTAGTATTGCAGGTCAGTTTGGCGACCTGGTAGAGAGTGCAATCAAACGCCACTTTGGTGTAAAGGATTCTGGGAAATTTATTCCAGGACATGGCGGTGTTCTAGACCGTTTTGATAGTTTGATTTTTGTCTTTCCCTTGATGCATTTCTTGGGCTTGTTCTAAGACAGAAGAGATAGAAAGGAAACCACGTATAGAACGATGCAGTTTATTGCCTTTATTGTTATTTTTGGGGTGATCGTACTCGTCCATGAGTTTGGTCATTTCTATTTTGCGAAAAAATCGGGCATCCTGGTGCGAGAATTCTCGATCGGGATGGGTCCAAAGATCTTTGCCCATATTGGTCAGGATGGAACAGCTTATACCATTCGGATTTTGCCTTTAGGTGGCTATGTTCGTATGGCTGGCTGGGGTGAGGATACCACGGAGATTAAGACCGGTACTCCTGTGAGCTTGACGCTCAATGAGGCTGGTAAAGTCGTCCGGATCAATCTTTCAGGAAAGAATCTGGATCAGACAGCCCTTCCTATGAATGTCACCCAGTTTGACTTTGAAGATAAATTAGAAATCACGGGCTTGGTTCTCGATGAGACAAAGACCTATGATGTCGATCATGATGCGACCATCGTTGAGGAAGATGGGACAGAAGTGCGGATTGCACCGAGAGATGTTCAGTATCAGAATGCCAGCATTTGGGGACGGTTAATCACCAACTTTGCGGGTCCTATGAACAACTTTATCCTCAGTATTGTTGTCTACTCACTCTTAGCCTTTATGCGAGGCGGTGCGATTGACTACTACAGCAACAATGTTCAGGTGGCACCCGATGGGGCGCTGGCCAAGGTTGGTGTCAAAAGCAATGTTCAGATCCTTCAGGTAAACAACGATACCGTTAGCAACTGGGATGAGTTGACAGACGCTGTTGAAAAAGCAACCAAGGATAGCAAGACGGCTCCTGAATTGACCCTGAAGGTCAAGACAGATGGTCAAGAAAAAGAAGTCAAAGTAAAGCCAACCAAGTCAGGGAATCGTTACTATCTGGGTGTGACAAATGGGATCAAGACTGGATTTATGGATAAGCTCTTGTCTGGTTTTACAGATACCTGGAATACAGCGACCCGGATCCTGGGAGCCTTGAAAGATATCATTTTCCACTTTAGTCTCAATAAACTGGGTGGTCCGGTTGCTATCTACAATGCCAGCTCACAAGCTGCTCAATTAGGGATTCCAGCTGTGCTATCTCTTATGGCCATGCTTTCCATTAATATTGGGATTTTCAATTTGATCCCGATTCCGGCCCTGGATGGTGGAAAAATCTTGATCAATTTGATTGAGGTGATCCGGAGAAAGCCACTGAAACAAGAAGTAGAAACCTATATGACGCTTGCAGGTGTAGCTGTAATGGTTATTTTAATGATTGCTGTCACCTGGAATGATATTATGAAATTATTTTTGAAATAGAAAAGGATATTGTCCATGAAACAAAGTAAAATGTTGATTCCAACGCTTCGCGAAATGCCAAGCGATGCCCAAGTTATTAGCCATGCTTTGATGTTGCGTGCAGGTTATGTTCGCCAAGTATCAGCGGGGGTCTATTCTTATCTGCCCTTAGCAAATCGAGTGATTGAAAAAGCAAAAGGCATCATGCGCCAAGAATTCGAAAAAATTGGAGCAGTAGAAATGCTAGCTCCTGCCCTTTTGAGTGCAGATCTCTGGCGTGAATCTGGTCGTTACGAAACTTACGGGGAAGACCTCTATAAGTTGAAAAACCGTGAAGGCTCTGACTTCATCTTGGGTCCAACCCATGAAGAAACCTTTACCGCAATTGTGCGCGACTCAGTGAAATCATACAAACAATTGCCATTGAATCTCTACCAAATTCAACCAAAATATCGCGATGAAAAACGTCCACGTAATGGTCTTCTTCGGACCCGTGAGTTCATCATGAAAGACGGTTATAGCTTCCATGCTAACTACGATAGCTTGGCTGTCACTTATGATGAATACAAGGCGGCTTATGAACGGATCTTCACCCGCAGTGGCATCGACTACAAGGCCATCATCGGCGATGGTGGCGCTATGGGCGGAAAAGATAGCCAAGAGTTTATGGCTGTGACACCTGCTCGTACAGACTTGGACCGTTGGGTTGTTTTAGACAAATCGGTGGCTTCCTTTGATGAGATCCCAGCAGAAGTCCAAGAAGAAATCAAAGCAGAATTGCTTAAATGGATGGTCTCTGGTGAAGATACCATTGCCTATTCAAGTGAATCGACCTATGCTGCCAACTTGGAAATGGCTACCAATGAATACAAGCCAAGTAACCGTGTCGTAGCAGAAGAAGAAGTGAAACGCGTGGAAACGCCAGGTGTCAAATCCATTGATGAAGTGGCGGCCTTCTTGAATGTTCCAGAAGAAGCGACTATCAAGACTTTGGTTTACATTGCAGATGAAGAGCCAGTTGTAGCCCTTCTTGTTGGCAATGACCAGCTCAATGAAGTGAAGTTGAAAAATCACCTCGGAGCAGATTTCTTTGAACCTGCAACCGAAGTGGAAGTGAAAGAATTATTGGGAGCTGATTTTGGATCTCTCGGTCCAGTTGATCTTCCTGAAAATGTTAAGATTATCGCAGACCGCAAGGTCCAAGATAGTCGCAATGCAGTCGTAGGTGCCAATGAAACAGGCTACCACTTGACTGGTGTCAACCCAGGCCGTGACTTTACCGCAGAATACGTCGATATCCGTGAAGTTCGGGAAGGCGAGATCTCACCAGATGGGAAAGGGGTCTTGAACTTTGCACGTGGGATCGAAATCGGTCACATTTTCAAACTCGGCACACGCTACTCAGCTAGCATGGGAGCAGATGTCTTGGACGAAAACGGTCGTGCGGTTCCAATCATCATGGGTTGCTACGGGATCGGTGTGAGCCGTCTTCTTTCAGCTGTTATGGAGCAACATGCACGCCTCTTTGTCAATAAGACTCCAAAAGGGGAATACCGTTACGCTTGGGGAATTAACTTCCCTAAAGAATTGGCGCCATTTGATGTGCATTTGATTCCAGTCAATGTCAAGGATGAAGCGAGTCTTGATTTGACTAATCGGATTGAAGAAGCCTTGGTGAATAAAGGCTATGAAGTCTTGGTGGATGACCGAAATGAGCGGGCTGGTGTCAAATTCAGCGATAGTGATTTGATTGGTCTTCCAATCCGTGTCACAGTTGGTAAAAAAGCAGCTGAAGGCATCGTTGAAGTGAAAATCAAAGCGACAGGAGATACCATCGAAGT
>CAJZGQ010000043.1 GCA_916048115.1 uncultured Streptococcus sp.
GAGATGGAATCTCGTGACTGGAGTTCAGACGTGTGCTCTTCCGATCTTATTGAATAAACAAAACCAGAAAAACAGTTATTTTCTGGTTTATTCCTCTTTTTATTGATGAAGCAACTGCGTAAATTCTTCTTGAAGTTCCTTGTTGTCCGTTGGTTTTAGATACATCTTTCCACCATTGGTCGTTGGGGAATGAAAGACGATGGCTTCTCCTGTATCTGTAATGGCAAAGAAATAACTATGCACATCTGGATACTTGTCCCAATTGCTATAGCGTTCTACGATTCGGTATTTTGCATTTCCTTGACCCGTATCTGTATAAATAGCATCCATCTTGCTATTGTCCCCTAGAGTATAGAGGTTGTCTGGTCCTACATCACCGCCAGCAATGCCTTTTTGGTAGTTGGGTTGCCCCATCTTTTCGCCCCAGGTCTTCATAAATTCTGCTAATTTTGCTGATTTTTCAGCATTCCAAGGCGTTTTTTCCTGGCTTTGGCTATTTCCCGATGATGGTGTGCTGTCAAAGGTTTGCCAGTCAAAACTCTTGAGGTCCAGTTTATCCTCATCAGATTTTCCAAAGAGGGCATTCAGATCTGACCCAGGTACCTGAACTTCTTCTTCCTGGACTTTTGTCGCGGCTTGAGGTGTCTTTTCTATTCGTGAAAGCACGGCTACACCACGGCCAGTTCCCGACAACCAGCTGACTTCCAGGACTTCTCCTCCCTTATAGAGGGTTGTCGCATTGCGCGCTCCTCCGTGTCCAGCGACGAAACCTTCTGCAAGCAAGGTCGGCTTTTGGTCCTTGAGGTAGTAGACTCCTGTCGCAAAGTAGCTCCCATCGGTTTGCTGGTTGGCGATGATCATCTCATCTACCCCATCGCTATTTAAGTCCTTAAAGGCATAGCGAACAGCTGCTGGCTGATTGATGACAGTCTCGATCACCCAGCTATTGATCATTCGATCTTCTTTGGCTAATTGAGAATTTAATTTGGAAATAGCATCCAAATCATTTGAAGTGGCAAAAATCTTTTGATAGTCTGAAAAAACAGACTGGTATAATTGTTTGTTATCTGCTTTTTTCACTTGTTTTTTAGCTGCTGTCTGGCTGGTTGCGACCTCTTTTTTAGGACTGGACTGGCGTTGGTATCTCTGGTAACATCCTGTTAACAAGACCATACTCGAAGCCGCTAATCCCAACTGGATCCAATGTTTTCTTTTCATCTAATCTCCTTTAGTCTCCCGTGTTTTCATACTGAACTTTATTATACTAAAAAAAGAGTGAGGAAGGAATCCCTTCTTCACACTTAGTTTTCTTTATTTGGTTTAGTTCTACGATCCATTTGACTTTCAATATGCTCTTTCACCAAGGCAACCACTTCATCATTGGTTGGAAGGTCCGAGTGCTGGGCATCTTCCCCGGTCACTGTGATCTCCGTATAACTAGCAGCTTGGTTTTGGTAGATATATTTCCCAGCAGAAACACTGGCGTCCGGGACCAACTCATCGGAATCATAGGTGATGGTTCCTGCTACTGAATACATATGAAGCGTATTGGGGATGGCTTTTTTCCCCTTGATAAAATCGGCCAACATCTCAGATTTATTTTTAATATTGGTTTCCGTGAAATTATAGGGAGTTCCGATGGTCATGAGGGTCTTGAGATCCACATCATAATCTTCTAGATAATTTTCGATAAAGGCTGTATAAATCAAGCCCCCGTTAGAATGACCCAAGCCTTTGAAATTATTAAAATTGTATTTTTCTTGAAGGGCTTCAAAGGCTTGATTGAATAGTTTAGCCTGCTTTTTAATATTGCTATAGCCATCTTTGTTATTTTCAAAACCAACCACAATCACCGGCTCATTGTCCTTGGCATCAATACTACCGCTATAGGTGATATTCCCATCATTCCATACCTTGAGCTTGAGAAGACTGTGCTTGGTGCCTTGGCGGCCTTGGTTGAGCTTGGTCACCAAGCCATCAAAGCGGTTCTCTGTTGCTGAGCTTCCTGGAATCATGATGATGGGCGACAGTTTGGAATTATAAAATTTCTCGATTTTTGAAACATTGGTTCGAGTCCAGCTATAAGAAGGAATGGCTAAACCGATCAAGAAAAGACAGACCAAAGTGAGGACGATGGCTGTTTTTTTAGAGACTTTCATCGCTTTCTCCTTTCACTTTTAAATCTTTTCGAATACGATTTCCCATACGGACAAATGGTAGATAAAGGAACACATCTATTACAAAACAAAGTATACTCACAGCTAAGGCTCTCAGACTTCCTCCCGTTCCAATGAAAGCATAGAGAAGGCTAGGAGTCCCATCCGGCACTGGATAGACGGCTGCTGGCATCAGCTTAAAGCACAAAGCCACAGCAGCGATGGCCATATTGACCAAGGGGATCAATAAGAAGGGAATCACATATAGAAGATTGAGCAGGACCGGAATCCCTACCATGAAGGGGGCACCGTTATTAAAGAGGCCTGGAAAAATACTGAGGAGACTGACTTTCTTGTCCTTTCGACTGTGGGAGACCAGTAAGATTGCTACCAAAAGTGCTAGGACAGCGCCAATTCCAGCTACCATGCCAAAACTCCGATACAAATTGGTCAATGTATAGAGATGAGGAATCCCCGTCGTTGTATGATGGGTCACAGCGTAATTCAGATTTTCTAAAGCAAAACTGTCATCCACAATTGAGTTTAGGGCAAAAGCCTGACTGTTGCCGACCCAAGCTGATAAGCCACTGAAGAGGCCCATGACAAAAGTGGACAGGAGATGATGACTGCTTATAGTCAGAAAACTAAAGAATTGACCGATCATTTGAAAAATACGGTACTGATTGCCAAGAAGGAGGAGAATATTCAGGCTAACCCCTAGAACCAAGGACAAGAAAATGGGACGCACAGTCTTGGGCTGATAGATAAAGTCTTTGTCCACAATCTGGTCGTCACTAGCCTTGGATAGTCGAAAGATCTGTCCGATTAGATAGCCTAAAACAATGGCTAAGAGGATATTGGTCGTCGCAGGTAAGTTAATTCGCGTCAGTTGCCCATCATTGAGTGGTCCCACCAACAATTCCTGAGACCCTACAATCAAGCTGACCAAAAGAGCAGTCACGCCGGCTGTCCCCGTACTTCTACCATAGTGCCCAGCTGTATATTTCCCAGCGAAGTAGGTTGCTAAAGGCCCTGCTAGACCTCCTAGAAAGTTGGAAAAATTAATAAGAACCTGGCTGATAGCTTGATCCCATGGCAACCAACTATCCATCGAAAAGAGCTGATGGATATAGCCTCGATCGGAAAAGACCGATAAGGCAATCACTCGAACGATTCCTGAAAATAAGAAAAAAGGAAATAAGGAAACCAGGGTTTTCTGGGATATTTGAATCAAACTTTTTTCTCGTAACCAGAAAAACTTCTGGACTAAATACTTGGTCATGGCGCCCCCTATTGGTGTGTTCACGTTGCTTGCTTTCTTCTTATTATATCATAGTGGTGAGTAATCCCTTTCATTTAGAGACTTACCATCTGTTGAGAATACTTTTAAAATTTTCATAATTTATGAAAAACTCTTTGACAGGGTTCTTCATTTCCTCTATACTATTTGTTAGCTAACAAAACGATGAATCAGGTTAACGTCGGTCCTGCTATACTGGATTTGACGGGAAATGAGATCGCTACGATGGATTTTCAGGCCATTTTTACAACATTATAGGAAGATTTAGGAGGAATCAGACGTCTATGTCACAAGAAAAAATTTCAGCCAAGGTCTTGTTCGCGATCTTTGCGACAGGGATCCTGTCCTTTTGCGGGGTGGCTGGAGAAACTGCCATGAACATCACCTTTCCAATATTGATGAAGGAATTTGAGATCAACACCGCAACAGTCCAGTGGGTTACCACCATCTATCTTCTAGTGGTTGCCTGTGTGGTCCCCTTATCTGCTTATCTCAAGCGTTCCTTTAAAATGAAGTCCATCTTTTTAGTTGGAAATCTCCTATCTGTTTTAGGTGTTCTTATCGACTTCTTAGCTCCAAATTTTGGCTTTGTGGTCCTGGGGCGATTAGTCCAAGGAATAGGGGTTGGTTTTGCCCTCCCTCTGATGTTTAATATCATTTTAGAGCAGGTCCCAAAACGCAAGATCGGTCTCATGATGGGAGTGGGAACTCTGATTACAGCCATCGCTCCCGCCATTGGGCCTACTGTCGGTGGTCTCTTGACAGCTAACTTTGGCTGGCGGTCCATCTTTTTGGTTCAATTCCCGATCCTTCTGGCTTCGCTGGTTGCAGGACTTCGCTCCATTGAGCAAATCAGTAAAGTCAAGCGAGAAACGCTTGATATCATGAGCCTTCTCGCCATCATTGCCCTTTTCATAGGGTTGATTCTAGGTATTCATGGCCTAGCGGATCATGCGTTCTTCAGTTTTTCTGTGCTTGGTTGGCTGGTGATCGGGTTCTTGGGACTGGTCCTTTTGGTCTGGCGGTCCAATCAGTTAGAGAGTCCCATTATCAATCTTTCTATTTTGAAAAATCATCGTCTCACTGGCCATATTCTAGCCTTCTTCACCTTTCAATTAGGCTCTCTTGCCATGAGTTTTCTTCTTCCTAATTATGTCCAATTGGTCAATCATTCAAGCACTACTCTTGCAGCCTTGATGCTACTTCCAGGAGCCATCATTGGAGCTGGTTTTGCTCCCTTCTCCGGTCTCATTCTAGATAAACTGGGTGCTCGCAAACCGATTCTCCTTGGTGCTGCTTTCATCCTTCTGGCCCATTTCCACTTCACCCTCTTGGGCCTTAAGCTGACAAATGGTTTGATTCTCGTCTTTTACATGCTCTTCATGACCGGTATGGGACTTGCCTTTGGCAATATCATGACAAACGGACAGAAACAACTCTCTCTGGAAGAGCAACCCGATGCGAACGCAATCTTTAATACCTTGCAACAATTTGCAGGTGCTGTTGGAACAACTCTGGCTTCCTTGATCGTTGCCATGAGCCAAGCCAATCAAAAGTTGGATTTCACCCAAGCCACAGCTAAAGGAAGTCGCAACGGTTTCATGGCCTTATTTGCCTTAGGTATTTTCCAACTCCTTCTCTTATTTTGGGTGGTGGGAAAAGATAATGAAACCAACTAATTTATCTCGTCAAAAAACAGCAGGAAGCCTGCTGTTTTTTGTTATCCTTTCCGCACTCGCGTTAGAATGCCATCAGGATCCTCAAAAATTATGCACTTCTGCTAAATAAACCTTGATAGGATAGGTGTATGTCAAATTCTCTCTCCATTTTGCTTGTAATGTCAAATTTTACAACTAAAAGGTTCCATTAAATTGTCTAACTTTTATCATTTGAGTTAAAATCCTTGATTTCTTTCTGTATTTTATTTATAATCATTCTAAATAAGGAAAAGGAGACATTGTATGACTGAAATAAAACATGGAGTAGATGAATCATTTAGCGATCGCTTGAATATCTTGAGAGCTGCGGTTCTAGGGGCCAATGATGGGATTATTTCTATTGCTGGAGTGGTGATCGGGGTGGCCAGTGCCACGCATAACATCTGGATCATTTTCTTATCTGGCTTGTCTGCAATTCTGGCCGGTGCCTTTTCGATGGCGGGTGGTGAGTATGTTTCTGTTTCCACACAAAAAGACACGGAAGAAGCTGCTGTGAACCGCGAACAAGCCTTATTAGATCGTGATCCAAAGTTAGCTAGAGACTCTCTCTACCATGCTTATCTTGAAAATGGAGAATGTGAAACTTCAGCAAAAATTCTGACAGAGCGGGCCTTTCTGAAACACCCCCTCAAAGCCTTGGTCGAAGAGAAATACGGCATTGAATACGAAGAATTTACCAATCCTTGGCATGCAGCTGCATCTAGCTTCCTTGCTTTTTCTATTGGTTCCCTTCCTCCAATGCTCTCTATCATTCTCTTTCCAGTTAACTATCGCATTCCAGTGACAGTCTTCGTTGTTGGACTATCCTTGATCTTCACTGGCTATACCAGTGCGAAACTAGGAAAAGCACCAACCAAGCCAGCCATGCTTCGCAACCTGATCATTGGCCTTCTCACCATGGGTGTGACTTACTTCTTCGGACAATTGTTTAGTATTTAAAAAAAGCTGAGACTTCTGTCTCAACTTTTTTTATGCTTTTCTTATGCTTCTAATAAAGCTTGGGCTTGTTTTTCTAATCCTGTGATTGCTTCATCTGTCAAGACTAATTCACCTGTTGCCCAAGCTTCTGGGTTCACGGTTGTTCCTGTGAAGTCACCCACTACTTGAGTCCGAACGAATGGTAAGAGCGCTTGGTAAGCCGCAAACATTGGCTCGTGTCCTCCATTAGCGACTGAAGAGACGGTTACGATCTTGTCTTGAAGAGCAGATGGACCACGAGTTTCTGACAGGTCAAGGGCACGGCTAAGCCAGTCGATCAGGTTTTTCACTACACCTGGAATGGCAAAGTTGTAGACTGGTGAGAAGATCCAGATGGCATCCGCAGCAAGGACCGCATCACGCGCTGCTTGCACAGCTGGCAAGGTGGGCGTTTCCAAATCTTGGTTCATCATTGGGATGTCCTTGTAGTCCAAGTAAGTCACCGTTGCTTTTCCTTCAAGAAGGCTTTCTGCTTTCTGGGCCATTTGGTGGTTGAAAGATCCTTGACGAAGAGATCCGACGATAAATAAAATGTTTTTCATAGTTGCTTTCTCTTTCTGTTGTAAGAATATTTGTTATATTAACTATTATACACGCCCTAGATGTAATGTCAAGAATTACAACTTAGGATTTACTAAACTTTATTAAATTCACTAAGCAAGGGCTAAGACAATTGAGAGGCTAGGACTTTTGTCCCAGCCTCCTCTCTTTTATGCATGCTCCAGCCCTTTTCGTGTGTTTTCCTTGATGGTTTCAGCTGAATGGAGTAATTTTTCTTTTTCTTCTTCTGTCAAATGCAAGTCCAATCGTTCAATAATTCCTTTTCGACCTACAATCGCTGGATAGCCAAGATAGGTTCCATATTCTGGACGATAGTTAGACACTGGCATTTCCTCGTGGCTATCATTGATCACAGCTTCTGCCAAGCGTTGGGCTGCTGCTGCAATCCCAAAATTGGTATAGAATTTGCCAAAGAAGACTGTGTGACCACCGCGTAAGGACTCGTAGTTGATGGCGTCAAGCTCTTCTTGAGAGAAGAGATCGGTAATAGCATGTCCTTTGACACGGACCTGACTCCAAGCGACAAATTGAGAATTTCCATGCTCACCAAGATTGTAGCCTGATACACTGGCAGGTGAAACCTGCAAACGATCAGCGACTGCACGCTTCATCCGAGCTGTATCCAGCAAGGTCCCTGTCCCAATCACCTGCTCTTTTGGAAGGCCAGTATATTGTTGATAGAGTTGAGTGACAGCATCGACCGGATTGGTCACTACCAATAAGACCCCGCTAAAGCCAGAAGCCTTCAAATCACGCGCTACTTGCACCACTTGCTTACTGGTAAAGGGAAGCTCCGCAAAACGATCATTCGTGTTATTGGCCTGAAGCTCGATATTTCCCAGAGTAGAGACCACCACATCCGCATCTTTAAGAGCAGTATAATCATTGACCGTGATATGCACTGGATAACCTGTATTGGCAACCATATCACAAAAGTCCAAAGCATCTGCCTTGACCTTTTTTTCATTGGTATCAATCAAGACCAAGTGATCACAGGTGTGTTTCAAAATCATGCTGTGGGCCAAGGTCGCACCCACATGCCCCAAACCAATAATACCAATTTTTCTTGTCATCAGAATCCTCTTTTCTAGTATCGATCACACTGTTGGTGAGGATAGCTCTTTGTTGACTCTATTCTACCACAATTCTAGAAAGGCGGATTGAAAAACTAGGAAAATTTTCAAGTTTTTTCAAAAAAGAAAAGAGGCGATGCCTCCGTTAACGACTTAGGAAAGAAGAGTCTCAATTTCTTCAATGGTTAAGCCCGTCATATCCGAGATCAACTCAGGCGACATTCCTCGTGAGGCCATCTCGCATACCAACTGTTTACGACCTTGTTCCAGCCCTTGTACTAAACCTTCTTCTCGCGCTTCATCAATCGCCGTCTCCATGGTCATATCATAATTTTCTTGAATACGAATACGCTCGTCTATCATGGTCTTCTCCTCCTTGGTCCAGCTGGATCTTACGCTAACATAGATTTGATTTCTTCAATGGTTAAGCCCGTCATATCCGAAATCAACTCAGGCGACATTCCTCGCGAAACCATTTTGCGGATTAACTGCAGACGTTCTTCATTACGACCTTGTTCCAAGCCTTTCTCTAGACCTTGTTCCAATCCTTGCTCCAAACCTTCTTCACGCGCTTCATCAATCGCCGTCTCCAGGGTCATATCATAATTTTCTTGAATACGAATACGCTCGTCTATCATGGTCTTCTCCTCCTTGGTCCAGCTAGATGAATCTAATAATGAATCTGCGTGGGCAACGGCCTGACTGGGAGCTTTTGTAAAGGGAAGATTCCCAAAAAACTCCAACCACTGTCTGCCTGCATCTGTCAGTTTCTCATCTTTATTATACTTGTCTAGCTCTAAAAAGGCAACCTGCAGAAGATTTTGGTACTTGCCATTTTTATAATAGGCCTTAAGTTGCTTGCCGGACCGGCTATTAGTCAGCCAGTATTTATTGATGGCGGCCTCTTCATCCAGTAAGAGCGACTTCTCCAAAATCGCAATCCCATAGACGGGCTCCATCTGCTCATACATCTTATGTGTCTGTCCTTGCTGGCGCAGTTTTTGCACATTCTCCACCAGCTGATTGGCCAAATAGTAATGGAACCGATTCAAGAAATACTGTTGCTTGCGAATCTGGATCTCGATGATCACCTCGGTTCCATCATGGAGCTTGGCTCTCACATCCACCGCAGTGGAGAACAAGTCATCCTCCTCATAGGCCATGCTGTGGGGCTGGCTTCCCTCCACAATCTGAGCGTCCGCCACATCCAGCTCCAAAATGTCTCGAATAAAAGCCGTCGTCACCTCCGGCAAACTAAAAATCTTCTTGGCCATGATGTCCAAGGTCGGCGATACATGCGCGTGTCTTTTCTGCATCCCTGCTCCTTTTCGATAAAAAATAGAGGGAAGG
>CAJZGQ010000044.1 GCA_916048115.1 uncultured Streptococcus sp.
GAACAGAAAAATGCCTTGGATAGTTTATAAGACACATAATATAAATTATGTAATATTTTAGTGTTAGAAAAAGAGCGTAGGATTTTTTATCGAATCCTACGCTCTTTTATTCTTTCTATAAAAATTCGATCCAATAATTACGGTGTGGCTCAATAATGACTGGTTTTCCCCAGAATGATTTTAGATAGTCCAAGTTTGCAGGGGTGACCGGTCTTTTTTCACCATTGTACTTCTCTGCACTCTCTTCCGTTAAAAAGCATTTAACTGCTTCATATGGTGTGCCATCGCTCGCTATTCGATCAATTCCTAAATACGCAATTTCATCACCGGCTTTTGGAAAATCTGTAAATAGTTTACCAATAAAATAAACCGTCTTATCTTTCATTAATTCATAAGCCTTACTATTTTCCAGTCTGTTATTCGCTGCAGCGTACATAATACAAAAACTGTCCACAATATCTTTCAAAGGCATTAATTCTTCTTTGCTGACTATAATTTCGTCGGGAGCAAGTCCACCAATGATTAAGCTTTTATAATGAGGTTGCTGGATGACATTATCTAAAGCCATTCCTAATGGTAGTTTGACAGCTTGATATCCTAATGGTTCGAGCTCTTGCTTTTTCTGGTCAAGGTGTTCTTGTGTAATACTGACATTTAAATCGTAAGGACTGGAAGATTGTTGCTTGCTAAAAAAAGCCACTACTATACGATCTAACTGTTCAAATAGACCAAGATTTTCAACTGGAATTTTCGTCATCGAATATGATCCCCTTTTTTATTCAGATTTCCTCTATATTCTACTCTCATTATTTTTGAATATCAAGTTTAAGATAAAAGAGGCTGGGACAAAAGTCCTAGCCTCTTAATTGTCTTTTGATTGTCGAGCAAGACGCAGTGGTTGAGTGGACTCTACTACGCTGATTTCATAAGCTTTTACAGCCCTACTCAACTGTGCGGAGGTGGGACGACGAAATCGAATTCTAACGAATTACCGATTTCTGTCCCACTCTCTTTTACTTTATTCCACCACAGCCTCGGCAATTTCTTCTGCAGTGATACCTGCAAAGTAACGACCTAGGTTAATGGTTTGAAGGGCTTTGAGGACGTCTTCACGTTCATATTTAACGCCACGAAGAACATCTTCTACTGCTGCAACGTCTTCAATACCAAAGAAGTCACCGTAAATCTTGATGTCTTGGATTTTGGATTCAATGACATTTGCGAAGATTTCAACCTTACCGCTTGGGAATTTGGTGCCACGACGGACATTGTATTCAGGGGACTTCCCATAGTTCCAATCCCAGCTACCGAACTTGGTTTCCTTAATACGATTGATTTCAGCCAATTCTTCATCCGAGAAGACATATTCTGTCATCTCAGGATATTCTTTCTTCATGTAGTCCAAAAGTAGGTCACGGAACTCTTCAACCGTGATTTTTTCTGGCAATTCATCGATGATATTGGTCACACGAGCACGAACCGATTTAACCCCTTTAGACTCGAACTTGTCTTTAGATACCTTGAGAGCATTGGCAAGGACTGACAAATCAACGTCAAAGAGAAGGCAACCATGGTGCATGATCCGACCATTGATGTAAGCTTGGGCATTTCCACAGAATTTCTTGCCGTCAATCTCTAAGTCATTACGACCTGTAAATTCAGCCTTAACCCCAAGTTGAGCCAAGGTATTGATCACTGGAGTCGAGAAGCTCTTGAAGTCAAAAGCCTTGTTTTCATCTTCTTTTGAAATGATGGTGTAGTTGAGGTTGTTCAAATCGTGATAAACAGCTCCACCACCACTGATCCGGCGAACCACTTCAATCCCATGCTCCCGAACGTAGTCACGGTTGATTTCTTCAATGGTATTTTGGTGACGGCCCACAATGATCGATGGTTTGTTGATCCAAAGAAGGAAGATTTGATCCTCGTCCAAAAGGTGTTTAAAAGCATATTCCTCTAAAGCAATATTAAAAGCAGTGTCATTTGAATAATTAATAATGTATTTCATAGTAATTCCAAAAATTCGTTTTATAAATCCTACTCATAGCAGGATGAGCATTAGACAGAAATAGTTGAATTTCACTTAATTTTCTGAAGTAGTAAAAAGAAATGTAACGAGTTATCGTTACATTTCTCGGAAAAATTGAGACAAGTGGCTCAATTTTTAGGCATGGAACTCTAATAGAGGTCGCTGCCGTCCGTACTACTTTAAGAAAATCTAATTGAAAGAATGATATTATTTCTTCTTAGGTGAGTGAACTGCCAAGCCAAGTACATCCGCAAAGGCTTCGTACATCACTTCTGAGAAGGTTGGGTGCCCATGGATGGTCTTGAGCATTTCTTCTACAGTGATTTCCATCTCAATGATAGTTGAAGCTTCGTTAATCAATTCAGCTGCCGCTGGACCAATGATGTGAACCCCAAGAACTTCACCATATTTCTTGTCTGCAATGACTTTTACAAATCCTTGAGCCGCATCTGATGCAATGGCACGTCCGTTAGCCGCAAAGTTGAATTTACCGATTTGGATATCATATTTCTCACGAGCTTGTTCTTCTGTCAAACCAACAGCCGCAACTTCTGGAAGTGTGTAGATAGCTGCAGGAGTTAAGTTCAATTTGGCAACAGCGTGGTTTCCTTTAAGAGCATTTTCAGCCGCTACTTCACCCATACGGAAGGCAGAGTGAGCTAACATCTTGGTACCGTTGATATCACCTGGCGCATAGATACCTGGAACAGATGTTTCCATGTATTCATTGACCTTGATACGACCACGATCCAATTCAAATTCCACTTCACCAATTCCTTCAAGATCTGGAACACGTCCGATTGAAAGAAGAGCTTTGTTTGCGATGATATCGTCTTTTCCTTCAACCTTGATACGGAGTTTGCCATCTTCTTCAATGATTTGTTGCAGTTTCGTATCGGTCAAGATAGTCATACCTTTGCGTTCAAGGATCAAGCGAAGGTTCTTAGATACTTCCGCATCCATGGCTGGCACGATCCGATCCATCATTTCGATGACCGTAACCTTAGAACCAAAGGTCATGAAGGCTTGACCAAGTTCGATACCGACAACACCTCCACCGATGATCACAAGGCTTTCTGGAACTTCATTCATATCCAAGATGTCATCACTCGTCATTACAAGGGAAGACTCCATACCAGGAACGTTAATCTTGCTGACTTTTGAACCACCAGCAAGGATGATTTTCTTGGTTTCAAGCAATTCAGAACCATTTACCAAGACATTCTTATCTTTCGTAATGGTACCGATACCCTTGTGAACATCCACTCCGTAGCTGCGAAGAAGCCCTGCAACACCACCAACCAAAGTATTTACGACCTTGTTCTTAGTTTCAAGAACCTTGTCCATATCCACTGTGAAGCTAGGATTGTCAATGATGATCCCACGGTTTGCCGCATGACCGATATTTTCAATGATTTCAGCGTTGTGTAGGTAAGTCTTAGTTGGGATACATCCGCGGTTCAAGCAAGTTCCACCAAGTTCAGATTTCTCAACAAGAGCAACTTTACCACCCAATTGAGCCGCCTTGATAGCAGATACGTAACCAGCAGGACCACCACCGATCACTACGATATCATAAGCATCATCGCTCTTATTGTCATCATTTGAAGCACTTGCTGCAGCTGGCGCTGGATTTGCTTCTGGAGTAGCTGCTCCAGCTGTTGGGATGTTCTCCCCTTCTTCACCAAGGTAACCGATAACTTCTGTTACAGGAACAGTCTCGCCGTCCCCTTTTAAGATAGCAATCAAGTAGCCATCTTCTTCCGCTTCCAATTCCATGCTGACTTTATCTGTCATGATTTCAAGGAGAATTTCTCCTTCTTTTACAAATTCGCCGACTTTTTTATTCCACTGAACGATTTGTCCTTCGGTCATATCTACGCCGGCTTTTGGCATAATTACTTCTAAGGCCATTTTATTTCCCTCTTTTTCTTGTTTCTATTCTCTCTCGTTAATTAGACCAACATTGAAATCGGGTCTTCAATCAAGGCTTTCAAGTCTTTCATAAACTTAGCACCAGCCATACCATCTACGACACGGTGGTCAATTGTTAAACCAAGACTCATAATTGGACGAATCACGATTTCACCATTAACTACAACAGGTTTCTCAATTGTCGAGCTAACCCCAAGAATGGCAGAGTTTGGTTGGTTGATAATCGGTCCAAAAGATTGAACACCAAACATTCCCAAGTTACTGATAGTAAAGGTTGAATTTTGCAATTCGCTTGGCGCTAATTTACCGTCCAAGGTCCGTCCGATAACGTCCTTGAAGGCTACCACCAACTCTGATAAAGTCATCTTTTCTGCGTTATAGACAACCGGTGTCATCAGCCCATTGTCCATCCCAACCGCCATAGCCAAGTTGACATAGTTGTGAGTGATGATGGTTTTGCCATCTTCCGTCAATGACGCATTGATGTATGGATGTTTCATCAAGGTCTTAACCACTGCTAGAGAAAGCAAATCTGTTACAGTGACTTTCTTGCCAGTTGCTTCCATGATTGGATCCAATACTTTCTTACGAAGGGCCAACATTTGAGACATATCGACGTCATAGTTCAATGTAAAGGTTGGTGCTGTCAAGTAAGATTCCACCATCCGTTGAGCGATCACCTTCCGCATTGGTGTCATCGGAATCCGCTCGATCTCACCATAAGGTGTCACATTATCTGGAGCTTCCTCCACCTTCTCGATTTGAGCCGGTGACTTAATGGTCTCATTCTCGATATTTTCAGGAAGGAAAGCAAGGACGTCCTTCTTCATGATCTTGCCACGATGACCAGTTCCTTGGATTTCTTGCCAAGCAATATTGTGTTCTAAAGCAATTCGTTTTGCAAGTGGTGAAATGCGAACCACATTTGTGTCTTTATAGGTTTCCACGTCTTCTTTGTGGACACGACCGTTTGCGCCTGAACCAGAAACATCATAGAGGTTGATCCCAAGATCATCCGCTAACTTTCTAGCCGCAGGAGTCGCTCTTAGCTTATCATCAGCCATGACCTCTCCTATTCTATTATAAGATATCAAGGACGTAGAGGAGAAAGAAAAAATAGGAGATTGACGCTGTGTTCGATGAACACAAGGAAATCTATCTTTTTTTCACAGTCCTCCGTCCGGATTCAGTTATAAGATACTAAGGGCGTTTAAAAGCGACCGAAAAATAGGAAATCGACGCAGACTTCGATGAAGTCAAGGAGATTTATCTTTTTTCCGAGCTTTTAGCCCGTGCTCTAATTTAAATGACATTACATAATTTATGTTATGTATTATTCTTTATTGTACGTTTTACGAATGGCTTCTTTGATGCTTTCAACTGTTGGAATCATTGCATTCTCAAGATTTTGTGCGTAAGGCATTGGCACATCTTCCCCCGCACAACGTCGGATTGGTGCATCCAAGTAATCAAATGCTTCTGATTCAGAAATGATAGCTGAAATTTCACCGATATAGCCACTTGTTTTGTGGGCATCATTGACAAGGACTACTTTTCCTGTCTTCTTGACAGAATTAATGATAATCTCTTTATCGAGTGGGACCAAAGTACGTGGGTCTACTACTTCTACTGAGATGCCTTCTTCTGCCAATTCTTCAGCTGCCTGCATCACACGACGAAGCATTTTTCCATAGGTTACGACAGTGACGTCAGTTCCTTCGCGTTTGATTTCTCCGACACCAAGTGGAATCGTATAGTCTGGATCCACTGGCACTTCCCCTTTTTGGTTGAATTCTGATTTATACTCAAGAATGATTACTGGGTTGTTATCACGGATCGATGACTTGAGCAGTCCCTTCATATCTGCTGGAGTTCCAGGAGCAACAACTTTCAAACCAGGAATATGAGTAAACCATGATTCCAAGGATTGGGAGTGTTGAGCTGCAGATCCAACTCCGTTACCAGCAGCACAGCGAATGGTCATTGGTACTTGACCTTTCCCACCAAACATGTAGCGAGTCTTAGCAGCTTGGTTGACAATAGCATCCATGGCAATAACAGAGAAATCCATGAAAGTCATATCAACGATTGGGCGAAGTCCGGTCATGGCTGCACCTGCTGCTGCACCTGAAATCGCAGCCTCAGAAATCGGACAGTCACGGACACGTTCTGGACCGAATTCCTCAAGCATTCCTACTGAAGTTCCGAAGTCTCCACCGAAAACTCCGACATCTTCCCCCATCAACAATACATTTTCATCGCGACGCATTTCCTCAGACATAGCAAGGATAATGGTATCGCGGAAAGACATTAATTTAGTTTCCATAATTCTCTACTCCCCTTAGTCTGCGTAAATATCTTCGAAAGCTGATTCAAGTGGAGGGAATGGGCTTTCTTCCGCAAATTTTACCGAAGCTTCCACTGCTTCTTTTACTTCTTCTTGGATTCGATCCAATTCTTCTGTGCTTGCAATCTCATTTTCAAGGAGATACTTGCGAAGGTTTTCGATTGGATCTTTCTTCTTCCATTCTTCTACTTCTTCACGTGTCCGGTATTTACCAGGGTCTGAAGATGAGTGACCAAGCCAACGATAAGTGACACTTTCAATCAAGACAGGACCTTTACCAGAGCGGACGTGTTCAACAGCTTTTTGGAATCCTTCATAGACATCGATAACGTTGTTTCCATCAGGAATAAACATTCCAGGAATGCCGTAAGCAGCACTACGCTCGTGGATATGCTTGACATTGGTCATTTTTTTGATGTCAGCAGAGATTCCATAACCGTTATTGATACAGTAGAAAATTACCGGAAGATTCCAAATAGAAGCCATATTCACTGCTTCGTGGAAGACACCTTCGTTGGTTGCGCCGTCCCCAAAGAAGCAGACAACAATCTTACCAGTCTTATGCATTTGTTGAGTAAGAGCAGCTCCTACTGCAATCCCCATACCACCACCAACAATACCGTTGGCACCAAGGTTACCTGCATCCAGGTCGGCGATGTGCATGGAGCCACCCTTCCCTTTACAAGTACCGGTATACTTACCAAGGATTTCTGCCATCATGCCATTCAAATCGATTCCTTTAGCGATGGCTTGTCCATGTCCACGGTGGTTAGATGTCAGCAAATCATCATCGTTCAAAGCCAACATCGCTCCAACGTTAGCCGCTTCTTCCCCAACAGAAAAGTGCGTCATTCCTGGCACTTTCCCTTTTTTTACTAACTGTGCAATTTTTAAGTCCATGCGACGGATTTCTTCCATTTTACGGAACATTTCCAATAAGAGACTTTTATCTAATGTTGCCATCATTTCGCCTTTCTTAGCATTTATTCATTCTCTTTCATTTTATCCAAAATTGAAAGCACTGTCAAAAATAATGCTCAAATGATTTCACAAACTTTATTCCTTGGAAGAAGGTTTTATAAGCTTTTTTTAATATAAATTTAATATTTCACAAACTTATTTCTCATAGTTTTGCTATACATATAAAAAAACCGATAGGATCCTATCCTACCGGTCGTCATCTTATGATTGGCGTTGACCAAAGTCGTGAATCATTTGTTCTAACTCTTCACGACTAGGTGTTGTAAGCATATAGAGGTAATCTCCCTGAAGTTCTGCAAAGGCAGCAGGCATGTCTTTCTTCACTCGGAATTGATCACGGTATTTAGCCAGAACTTCTTCCTCTGAAAGGACATAAGTTGCATTGGCACGGCGAGAAGTCGCCAAGCAATAAAGGGGCTCAAACTCAGAAACTGGGAAAGGTTCTCCTGCTACGATGGCAGCATAACCACGGTACAAATCAATGGAGTGAGCATAATTGTAGACATCGATGGTAAAACCACCTGCTGGACGATTATTGTACTCGATTGCAATATAGTCATCCCCATCGCGGAAGAACTCGATATGGAAGAAACGTTCTTTCATGCCAAAGGCTTTGACAATCGCTTCCCCGTATTGACGCAATTTTGGATCCATCTCTTTGAGGACATAATAAGAGTTATCCATCTTGTAGAGCATCAAATCTAATGGCGTATAGGCATAGTCAAAAGTCGTTGAAAAGACAATATTGCCATCGCGATCAACCAGACCATCAAAAGTACAAATCTCGCTAGAAGTAACGAATTTCTCAAAGAAGTACTCCGTATGTCCATCCCATTCTGCCTTGAAATGATCTACATCTTCAGGTGTTTCAATTTTAAAGGTCGCTGCTGCTCCTACTCCATTGTCAGGTTTGGCAATCAATGGCAAGCCAATCTTCTTCACGGCCTTGTCAATGTCTTTTTCTGTTTTAACCACGGCACCAGGAACGACAGGAACTCCAGCCTTCTTGAAGAGTTTCTTCATTTCGGATTTGAACTTAGTTTTCTTCAGATCTTTTGGCTTAGCTCCGAAGACATTGAATTGCTCACGAAGCGCAGCATCTAATTCCAACCAGTACTCATTATGGGACTCAATACGATCAATTGGTCCGTGTTTATAGAACAGAAAGGCTACTGCACGCTTCACTTCATCTAAGTCTTCCATATTTTCTACACGGAAATACTCTGTCAAACTATTGCGCAAAGGCTCATCTAACTGTTCGTACGGCTCTTGACCAATCCCCAAGACAGTGATTCCCTTGTTAGCTAGTTCAATGGTGAATTGTTGGAAATTTTGTGGATAATAAGGTGAAATAACAAGATAATTCATAGAGGTCTCCTCCCTTTTGACTTATAGATACATTTGTCCTAGGAAATAGGGCATTTGCTTGCGCCACCATTCCCAATCGTGGGCTACATCATGGCCCCATTCAGCGAACCAAGCGGGAATGTTTTTGTGATCAAAGGCTTCTTTCAGTTTGTAGAAAGATGGAAGCCCGTCTTGCTCCCAAGCCCCTAAACCAGTACAAACAACGATTTCAGCCTGACGGTAACGATCGATAAACCAACCATCATTTTGGTTCCAGATATAATCAGATGGAGA
>CAJZGQ010000045.1 GCA_916048115.1 uncultured Streptococcus sp.
TCGGTGTATGTAAAGCCTACACTAGCCGTGTTGGTGATGGCCCATTCCCTACGGAACTCTTCGATGAAGTGGGTGATCGGATCCGTGAAGTCGGCCATGAGTATGGGACAACAACCGGTCGTCCTCGTCGTGTTGGTTGGTTTGACTCAGTTGTCATGCGCCATAGCCGTCGCGTGTCAGGAATTACCAACCTTAGCTTGAACTCGATCGACGTTCTGTCCGGCTTGGATACAGTGAAAATCTGTGTAGCCTACGACTTGGATGGGGAACGCATCGACCACTACCCAGCAAGCTTGGAGCAACTCAAACGTTGCAAACCAATCTATGAAGAATTACCAGGCTGGTCAGAAGACATCACAGGTGTCCGCCACTTGGATGAGCTTCCAGAAAATGCCCGCAACTATGTCCGCCGTGTCGGTGAATTAGTTGGTGTGCGCATTTCAACCTTCTCAGTCGGACCAGATCGTGACCAAACCAATATCCTTGAAAGTGTGTGGTCTAGTTTATAAGCAAATGAAGATAAGAGAGTGGGACAGAAATCGGTCATTCGTTAGAATTCGATTTCATCGTCCCACCTCCGCACAGTTGAGTAGGGCTGTAAAAGCTGATGAAATCAGCGTAGTAGAGCCCACTCAACCACTGCGTCTTGCTCGACAATCCAAAGACAATTGAGAGGCTAGGACTTTTGTCCCAGCCTCTTTTTGAAAGCAGAAAGAGGAAAAAATGTATCAAACGATTTTATTTGACCTAGACGGCACCTTGACCAATTCAGAACTAGGGATTACCAACTCGGTGGCCTATGCCTTAGGAAAATATGGGATTCAAGTGCCAGACAAGAAAGCATTGAGAGTTTTCATCGGTCCGCCCTTGCAGGAGTCTTTTGAGCGCTTTTATGGATTTTCTAAGGAAGAATGTTTAAAGGCCATTGACTACTATCATGAGTATTTTTCCGAAAAAGGCCTTTATGAAAATGAGGTCTATCTAGGCGTTCCTGACTTGCTGGCTTCTCTCAAGCAGGCTGGCAAACAGTTGATTGTAGCTACGTCAAAGCCTGAAGAATTTTCCATTCAAATTCTCAAACACTTTGGTTTGTATGATTATTTTGACTTTGTCGCTGGTGCGACCATGGATAGAAAACGTAGTAAAAAAAGCGATGTTATCCAGTATGCCTTGGAGCAAAATGGGATTACAGATTTGGCGCATACCATCATGATTGGAGACAGGGAGCACGATGTGCTGGGCGCTCAAGCGCAAAAGCTTGATTCTATCGGCGTCCTTTATGGCTTTGGTAGCAGGGAAGAATTGGAAGAAGCTGGCGCCACCTATATTGCCCAAGAAGTTAGTGATATTGCAGCTTTTATCGGCTAATCTTTTAGATATTCTTGATTTACTATTTCAATAAATGTATAATAGTTATAATTAAATTGCACAGATAAAAAAGTGACGATGTGAATTTGTCACAATATCTATTAGAATCTGCACTTTTCTGTTTTGATAGGTGATGATTATGAGAAATATTTACAAGTACATAGATAAGAAGTATCTTTTTCCTATTTTTTTAGGGCGTATTGTGAATAGTGGTTTGGTGTTGGCGCAACCTCTGATTTTAACGAAGGCCTTGAAGTTAGATCAAGACGGCCTTTCTTATGGAAAAATTCTCAATTTTGTTTTATTTGGTTTGTCTGTCTATCTTGTTATTTATAGTCTGATGCTGTTTTCAAACTATTCGCACAATATATTCCGAAGAGAAATCAACAAAAGTGTCCGTGCCCTTTTATTTAAGAAAGTCATATTGAATCCTAAATTTTCCAATGATGAAAAAGTTAGTCTGCTAACTCAAGATATGGAATATGTGGGCGATAATTATTTGGAAAATATAAATGTTATGGTGAGTTGGGGATTTGTCGCCCTTGTTACAGCCATTTATATTGTTTCACAAAATTTTCTCTTAGGACTTATTTTTGTCATTTTTACGATTATGAGACCTATTCCTCAGTTCATCATGAATCGTCGTTTACAAGATTCGGGAGACAGCTGGTCCAAGCTTAGAACGAAATTACATGGGCTTGTCTCGGATAGTATGCAAGGCAGCCAAACCTTACGGATTAATCAGGCCATGAGGCTGAATGAAGAGCGCGTGAATGATTTAAACGGAGAATATCAAAAAGCCATCCAAAGATTTTGTTTCACACATAATATTATTTTTTTCTTTAATGGATTTATGGTCTTTTTTAGTCAGGTTGTTCCTCTTGCTTTAGGCTTTTATTTGAGTTTACAGGGAAATTCTATTTCTATTACAAGCCTCATCTCTATGTATGTTGCTGCGGGGATGCTGGTAGAACCAATCCAAACTCTGATGTACAGTGCAGCCAATCTCCAAGGTGCCTTGCCGACTGCGAACCGCCTGTTTAAGATTATCGAGGAAGAACCTGATTTCGAAGAGACAAAGGATCAATTTGTTGAAAATCTCGAATCGTTGCGCTTAAATCATATTTCAAAAAGTTTTGCTGAACGTCAGCTTTTTTCTGATTTGACGGCGACGATTTCAGTAGGTCAGAAGGTCTTAATCAAAGGACCGAGCGGGTCTGGAAAGACGACTCTTTTTCGCTTGATTTTAGGAGAAGAAGTATGTGATGAGGGTGACATTTTCGTTCAGTATGATGGAAATCAAATAACGAGTCATTTCCAAGGGAATATCGGTTTAATTAGCCAGCATCCCTTCCTGTTTAACGATACTATCCGCTATAATCTAACTTTTGGTCAGCCTTTTCAGGACCATGAATTATTGGAGGTATTGGACCGAGTTGGCTTAATAGATGAATTTCAGGATATTTTGAATGTAGAAATTCATAATAATGGTGAAAACATTTCAGGAGGTCAGCGTGTCAGATTAGAGTTGGCTCGTTTTCTCTTACGCGAGAAGGATATTTTATTAGCGGACGAAGTGACATCAGCTTTGGACGAAAAAAATAGTCGTCTGGTTAGAGACCTAATCTTTTCTTTGCCGATCACGGTACTAGAAATAGCCCATCATATTGATGAAGAAGAGCGCTATGACCAAATCCTTGAGTTACGTAAAGGATGAGCGATGCCACAATAGTTGGTTCTGCGACAAAGCGGATAGTAGTAAGCCAGCAATTTGTCAGATATTTTTGAGATTCTAAGTGGTGATATTTCCAAAATCATCAATACTCAGAGAACTTAAGCTTTATTTAAGATAGGCCAGCTATACTAGAAGCATAAACAAAGACCTCCTAACTTTGTTTAAACCTCCTAAACTTTTTCATAATAATCTCCCATAAGAGTCGCCCAATCGGCGGCTTTTTTTGTGAGTCGTAAGCTGCCTATGGTATAATGAACAAAGAAACTAAAAGGAAGAAGGAAGAGATGGACTACACGATAGAGGAAAAAGCGATGTTTATGAGGGAAGCCCTGAAGGAGGCGGAGATTGCCCTCGCCAATGATGAAATACCGATTGGCTGTGTCTTGGTCAAGGATGGTCAGATTATCGGGCGTGGACATAATGCGCGTGAGGAGCTGCAGCGGGCGGTCATGCATGCGGAAATCATGGCGATCGAGGAGGCCAATCAGCGTGAAAATAGCTGGCGCCTGCTGGATACGACGCTTTTTGTCACGATTGAGCCCTGTGTCATGTGTAGTGGTGCCATTGGTCTAGCTCGGATTCCCCAGGTGATTTACGGGGCGACCAATCAGAAGTTCGGTGGAGCAGGTAGTCTCTACGACATTTTGGCAGATGAACGCCTCAATCACCGAGTCGAAGTAGAAACAGGAATCTTGGAAGCAGAATGTGCAGCCATCATGCAGACCTTCTTCCGCCAAGGTCGAGAACGAAAAAAACAAGCCAAACTCGCAGCCAAGGCCGAAACACAAGAATAAAAACCGGACCTTTGCAAATCGAACAAATTATGATATAATACCTATCGGAGCAACAGTTCTGCGTGAAGCGGGTCAGGGGAGGAATCCAGCAGCCCTAAGCGAAGTGAACTGTGTGCTCTTTTTTCTATAGCTCTTAGTGAGGTAAGCCTGTAAGGCGCAACCGAGCTTAGAGATATTGATCCTGAGGAGCAAAGCGACGTGAGGGCTATAGCGTAAATAAGTCAAGCCTGTAAGGCGCAACCGAGTTTAGAGATATTGATCCTGAGGAGCAAAGCGACGTGAGGGCTATAGTGTAAAATGAAATTAGACTGAAAGTCGCAGATGAGTTTAGAGATATTGACCCTGAGGAGCGAAGCGACGTGAGGGCTATAGCGTAACATGAAATTAGCCTATAAGGCGCAACCGAGCTTAGAGATATTGATCCTGAGGAGCGAAGCGACGTGAGGGCTATAGCGTAACATGAAATTAGCCTGTAAGGCGCAACCGAGTTTAGAGATATTGATCCTGAGGAGCGAAGCGACGTGAGGGCTATAGCGTAAAATGAAAAAAGCCTGTAAGGCGTAACCAAACTTAGAGATATTGATCCTGAGGAGTGAAGCGACGTGAGGGCTATCACTCACCAGAGTCATGTAGAAATTACGTTCATATTCAAAGAATAAAAGAGAAAAAATAGAGTTTCGTGAGAAGCTTCTTTTTTTTTGGATTTTCTAGCCAAAAATAGTGCAAATATGCAAACGATTGCTATTGCGTCGTTGCTTGATTTGTGAAAATAAAAAAATTAGCAAATGAAAACGTTTTATAGGATGGTTTCCCTTGATTAAATCCCTGTAAAGCGATATCATAGAGGAGAAGAAATATTGGAGGAATAACATGTCTCATATTAAATTTGACTACTCAAAAGTTTTGGGTAAATTTGTTGCCCCACATGAAGTGGAATATATGCAACCACAAGTGACTGCAGCTGATGAATTGATCCGTAAAGGAACAGGTGCTGGTAGTGACTTCCTAGGTTGGTTGGACCTTCCTGAAAATTATGACCGTGAAGAATTTGACCGCATCTTGAAAGCTGCTGAACAAATCAAAGCAGACAGCGATGTTTTGGTCGTGATCGGTATCGGTGGATCATACCTTGGAGCGAAAGCTGCTATTGACTTCTTGAACCACCACTTTGCAAACTTGCAAACCAAAGAAGAACGCAAAGCGCCACAAATCCTTTACGCTGGAAACTCCATCTCATCTACTTACCTTGCTGACTTGGTAGAGTATGTTTCAGATAAAGATTTCTCAGTCAACGTGATTTCTAAATCAGGTACAACAACTGAACCAGCGATCGCTTTCCGTGTCTTCAAAGAACTATTGGTGAAGAAATATGGTCAAGAAGAAGCTAACAAACGGATCTACGCAACTACTGACCGCCAAAAAGGTGCTGTTAAGGTTGAAGCAGATGCTAACGGTTGGGAAACATTTGTAGTTCCAGATGACATCGGTGGACGCTTCTCAGTCTTGACAGCAGTTGGATTGCTTCCAATCGCTGCATCAGGTGCAGATATCAAAGCCCTTATGGAAGGTGCGAACGCAGCTCGTAAAGACTATACTTCAGATAAAATCTCTGAAAACGAAGCTTACCAATATGCAGCTGTTCGTAACATCCTTTACCGTAAAGGGTATGCAACTGAAATCTTGGTAAACTACGAGCCATCGCTTCAATACTTCTCAGAATGGTGGAAACAATTGGCTGGTGAGTCAGAAGGAAAAGACCAAAAGGGTATTTACCCAACATCAGCTAACTTCTCAACAGACTTGCACTCATTGGGTCAATTTATCCAAGAAGGAACTCGTATCATGTTTGAAACAGTTGTCCGTGTGGACAAACCACGTAAGAACGTGATCATCCCTACATTGGAAGAAGACCTTGATGGACTTGGTTACCTCCAAGGAAAAGACGTTGACTTCGTTAACAAAAAAGCGACTGACGGTGTTCTTCTTGCCCACACTGACGGTGACGTGCCAAACATGTACGTAACTCTTCCTGAGCAAGATGCCTTTACTCTTGGTTACACTATCTACTTCTTCGAATTGGCTATCGCCCTTTCAGGTTACTTGAATGCCATCAACCCATTTGACCAACCAGGTGTTGAAGCATACAAACGTAACATGTTTGCCCTTCTTGGAAAACCAGGATTTGAAGAATTGAGCAAAGAACTCAACGCTCGTCTATAATCGAAAGACAAAACGATCTCGAAAGAGGTCGTTTTTTTGTGCCTATTTCCCCATTTAGTGATGAATTGGCGCCATCAGGTGATTTATGATATAGTAGAAGGAGCATTTTTATACTTTGTTCATCAAATGATTTTCACTCACTGTGATCGTCAAATGAGACAAAGAGAATCAAAAGGAGAGAGTATGACTACAGAAGATAAACAGCCTTTTGCAACAGCTTCAGAGGAGCAGATGCAAGAGACACCACAAGTAGAAGGACAAGTGAGGGGAGTTCAAATGCAGGGGCCTGCTCATCCATTGGAAGAAACAAATCCACAAATGCTTCCGCCTCGATGGTCCTATCCAACTAAGCCAAAACACAAGTGGAAAAACATAGTTCTATTTTCACTGTTAGCGCTTGTGATTAGTGGACTTTTCGGTGGTGTGAGTGGATATGTTTTGGGACAATCCTCTCAAACAAGTAAGGAGTCGCAACGATTCAAACGTTTAGAACGTGCAAAGACCGAAGCAAATGAAACGAAAGTAGGTTTTGTAACGGATAAAAAAAAGGTCATTTTTACATGGACTCTCAAAGATCTTGGTTTGCTGAGTTACACCAATCGGGAAGGTTATGGGTTGACAGCAGATCAGATCGTGGAAGTTTATGGGTTGGCATCAAGTGTTGAATATAAAAAGAATGAAATGGACCTAACTTGGGATAACTCAAAAGCTTCTGAACATCAGGATTTGAGAATGAGATTTGAAGAAGTCGACGGAAATTATTATTTGAAAAATGTGTCCGTGACGGATTTAGATGAGTTGTATGAGCATAAAAATCCAGAGGATGATGATGATAGCAATGATGTCTCGAGCAATCGCGCCTTGACTAAAAAGGAATTTCGAAGTCTGAAAAAAGGAAACAAGCAGACAGGGCAAGGTGGGACAAGTTTATCTGAGTTTTTGAAAAAACATCGAAAAACCGTCGAAATTGGGACAGAGCGCAAAATAACTGCCAATGGGGAAACATTTAAGTCTACACGTGTAGTGGCTACTGTACTCTGTGAGGTTGATGGGGATTTTAAAGTTTTGAAATTTTTAGCACAGCCTGATGGAGAATTTCGCTATATTGGTGCGGAACTAAATTAAGAGGAGGATAGAAGAAAGATGAGTATGAATCAACCACAGGGACCCTTTGGTGTACCAGTAAATCCTACCCCTCAAAAAAGCGGGAAGGGCTTGTTCATTGGATGTGTGATTGGGGCAATTGTTTTAGGTTTGGTGATTGGTCTTATTTTTGGCCATTCTTTTGGTGTGGATGCCGTAACCAAGAGAGCTTACCCCCATTTACATACCACTGCAGATAGTACAGTCTCAAAACGCGATAGATCTTCTCGCTATATAGACCCAAAAGAGACAGCATTTGATTGGGATATTTCAGATCTCGGAGACTTGAAATTTGCCACCTACGATGACAAAGGGGATGCAATGTCTATCGAAGAGGTCGTGAAGAAGTATGGGAAAGCCTTAAAAGGTTCATTTAATGGGACAACTGCTCAGTTAGAATGGGGTGAACTCGAAAGAAATGATACAGATGAAGAAAGCGCCGATTATAAGACTGCTAGCGAGATGAATCTGACCTTTATGAAGATTGATGGTCATTATTATCTACGCAACCTGTATTTCTCAGAAGATTATGACACAGCGGATGCCAATCCGATGCCGACCGATCATTATGATAAGTTGAAAGTAGGAGATCCCAAAACAGGGAAGGATGGAACGTCTTATAAAGAAGTGCTTAGTAGCAATACCCCATCCTCTATTTCGATAAGAGCAGACCAGGACTATAAAACCAAGGTCATTACGAATGAAATGGAAATCCGTTTTAATTCATCGGGTTCAGACGAAGATGAATACAAATTAAAATTTATCCAGCAAGCAGATGGGGATTATCGTTTGGCTTTAAAAGGAGACTCAGACTAGGAAGAAAATAGGGCTTCGAAAAGGAAGAGTCCCTATATTCTCGTTTGTATCCGAACGACTTCGCAAGAGGTCGTTTTTTTGCCCACAAAATAGTTTCACAAATTTTTCCCCTAGATCCAATTATAAAAAACAATAACTAGTTTTTAATCTCTATCATTTGGTAGTCTCATTGCTAAACTACTGATAATATCGGGTTTCTAGATGGGCAACAGTTGTCGACATTGATTTTTTGCTCAAATTTTAATATAAAAAGTTATTTGAACATAAAAGTTATCATTTGTCGTTTCATATTATAAAATGTAAAGCGAATGAAAATGATTGAAAATGAATGAAAATTATGAAAAAGAATGTCGCTAAATTCTTGTTACTTTCGTCTTTGCTTGGTGGAATGGCTATTGCTCACCCAGTATCTGCAAATACAAAAGCTGCGATTTATGAGTACAAGAATGGTCAACTAGACCTTGTTCAAGCTCAAGTAGTTCATCTTCAGGTTCCTCAAGTTCGACTTCGTCATCGAGCTCAATCAACTCAAGCAACTCATCTAGTTCGTCATCAAGTTCAAGCAACTCTGTCGTCGGACGCTTATTGCCAAAAACAGGTCAAGAAACAGGTATTGTTTTGGCAACCTTGGGCTTGCTCTCACTTGCAGGGATTGCAATTGTTTCCCTTCGCAAGAAATTTTAAGATAAGCGTCTAAAAGGACGGATATCTCTCCGATCTTTTTAAGTCTATCAAGACAGGAGTTGGTCCTTGCTTGGTTTTATGTTATAGTAGAAGAGAAGAATAAAA
>CAJZGQ010000046.1 GCA_916048115.1 uncultured Streptococcus sp.
GCTGCCATCCGAGTATATCCGTCAATCTTCATTTAATAACTCCCGAATTCTTCTCATATTTTCAAGAGGAATTTGACCTGGAGCACTTTCATCTCCGACTCTAGCATAAGACCAAGAAGAGCCTGTCAAATCAGCTGTCAAGCGCGAAATCTTCCCGACCTTACCCATGGAAATCGTTACATATTCTTGCTCAGGGTTCAGTGTCTTGAAACCACGCGTATAATTCATCAAGTCAAGAACATCTTGTTCATTGTGGGCCATGACAGATACTTTGACTAATTTTGGAGAAAAGCTGGTCAATTCCGATAAGATCTCCATCATATTTTCCGGAGTTTCTTGGAAGTTATGGTAGCTGAGAACAAGATTTGAAAATTCCAACATCTCTTCAAAGACTTCACGGTGACTATAATACTCGAAATCGATATAATCCGGATGATAGATGGATTGAATATCTTTCAGGATTCCAACATATTCCTCGTTGGTCAGCTCCATCTCTCCACCTTCAGCTCGAGTCCGCAAGGTGAATAAAATCTCGCGTCCAGCAAATTTCTCAAAAACTGCAGGAGCAACAGTTAAGATCTCGCTTTTTTCTAAAAAGTCCGCACGCCACTCAATAACATCTGCATCCTCGTAACGCGAACTATCTAGTTGTTGCGCCTCTTCTAAGGAGCGAGGCATAATCGAAACAACTAACTTCATACATCCACCCTAATCGTAAATACTTTTAAGTAATTACTACTTTCTTCTTTCTTGTTCCATCGAAAATCACCCGGAAGTCCGTATTCCGCTACATAGCGATGCTTACGACCTTGAAATCCCTTTTCGATTTGTTTTTTAAATTTATCTTTGGTCACATTTGCCGCATTGGTACTGAGAATCAAGGTCCCACCTGGATTTAAAATCTCAAGAGCCTCGCTGACCAATCGATGGTAATCTTTAGCGACTGAAAATGTCCGTTTTTTATTCCGCGCAAAGCTAGGCGGATCGAGCACGATCACATCATAGCTTAGGTCATGGCGTTTGGCATATTTGTAATAGTCAAAGACATCCATCACGACAAAACAATGAGCATCCAGCGCCAAGCCATTTGCCACAAAATGCGCTTCTGATAGTTCTCTACTTCTCTTAGCCAGATCGACCGATGTTGTCTCAACTGCTCCACCCATGGCCGCAGCCACAGAGAAGGCCGCCGTATAGGAGAACATATTGAGCAAGGACTTGCCAGCTGCTAAGCCCTCTACTAAGCTACCTCGAACTTCATGCTGATCCAAAAAGATTCCCGTCATCAAGCCATCATTGAGAAAGACTTGGTAAGAAACTCCATTTTCAAGAATCAAAAATTCTTGCGGAGCTTCTTCTCCATACACATGGGCCGATTCATAGTCCAAGCCTTTAAAGCGAATCTTTTCATAGCCCCCTCGGACTTCAGGAAAAACTTCTTGAAAGGCCGCTAAAATGATTTCCTTGATCTGATACACATAAAGGTTGTACCAAGAAAAGACAACAAACTCATCATATAAGTCAACCGTAAAGCCGCCAAAACCATCTCCCTCTTGGTTAAAGAGACGAAAAGCAGTTGTCTTCTCATCCTCATAATAAGAACGACGATATTGCTTGGCTTTGATGAAAAGTTCCATAAAAAAGGCTTGATCAAAAGCAACCAACTCTTGAGAAACAAACCATCCAATCCCTTTATTCTGCTCAGATAAGTATCCGACTCCGAGGGATTGTCCATCACCTGAAAGCAATTGAATCGCTTGATCCAAGGTGGGAAGCGAATCAAAGTCTTGCTTTTCAAGGAGCGATTGTCCTTGTTTTAGTTTTCGAGCTACTTGCCGACTGACTGTGAGTTTTTTCATACCCTCTATTATAGCAAAAGTCTGCAGTTTTCACAAAGAGAGGCTTTATTTACTGGAACTTTTTTTACCATTTTATCCTAGCTCTCATCATTTAGCTTTGAACGATATAAAATACCGTATCTCTCCTATTTCTTTCCTCTTCTTTACAGTCATTTTTTTCTTTCTCCATAAAAATGTGGTATACTTGTATATGAAAATTTTTAGGAAATAAGACAAGGAAGTAACATTTTGTGAAAAAAATTACGAATTCGATACTCAATTTCATGAGTACCAGACTAGGATTTGTCTTGACCCTTCTGCTGCTCTACTGGTTCAAAACCATGTGGGCCTATTCAGTTGATTTTAATTTAGACATTCAGGGACCTTATCAGATCTTTTTAGCAGTGATCAACCCATTTCCGGTCAGCTTACTGTTAATCGGTCTAGCACTCTATATCAAACCTACCAAGCTCTTTTATAGTTTGGCTTTTGGGATCTACCTTCTCTTATTTATCTGGTTGATTTCCAATTCCATTTATTATCGAGAATTTACAGACTTTGTAACAGTTAATACCATGTTGGCTTCCAGCAAGGTTTCCGCCGGTCTTGGAGCTGCAGCTTTAGAATTGTTCCGCCCTTGGGATGTGATTTATATTTTGGATTTCCCGATTCTAGCTTTCTTCTTCTTTAAGAAATGGATTCGAATGGATAACCGTCCCTTCAATAAACGAGCTAGTTTTGCGATCACATCTTTATCTGCTATGCTCTTTTCGGCCAATCTTTTCCTTGCAGAAATTGACCGGCCTGAGCTCTTGACACGTGGGTTCTCAAACTACTATGTTGTTCGTGCCTTGGGTCTTCCTGCTTTTCTAGGATACAGCGCTAATCAAACTTATGTTGCAAACAAAGAGCGTTCCAAAGCCTCTGAGGCAGATCTAAAACCGGTTGAAGAATATATCCAACAGCATTATGCCAAAGCTAATCCTGAATACTTCGGAATGGCCAAAGGCCGTAATGTCATCTACATTCACTTGGAAAGTTTCCAACAATTCTTGATCGATTACAAGTTGAAAGTAGACGATAAAGAATATGAAGTGACGCCTTTCTTAAATTCCCTCTATCATTCGAAGGAAACCTTTGCCTTTTCGAATGTCTTTAACCAAGTCAAGGCAGGGAAAACGTCCGATGCTGAAACCATGATTGAAACTGGGCTCTTTGGACTCAACCAAGGTTCCTTTATGGTTAACTATGGCGGAACCAATACCCAACAGGCCGCACCATTTATTCTTTCGAAAAATGGTTACAACTCTAGCGCTGTTTTCCACGGGAATGCTGGAAGTTTCTGGAACCGAAATACTGCCTATAAACAATGGGGCTACAATTACTTCTTTGATGCCAGCTACTTCACCAAACAAAACAGCAGCAACTCCTTCCAGTATGGTCTTAATGACAAATACATGCTCAAGGATTCCATCAAATACTTGGAAAGATTGCAACAGCCTTTCTATACTAAGTTCATTACGGTTTCCAACCACTACCCTTATACGACTAGCTTGTCAGGAGATGATCTTGGATTCCCTCTTGCTAAGACACAAGACGAAACCATCAATGGCTATTTTGCGACCGCTAACTACCTAGATTCTTCGATCAAGGCCTTCTTTGATTACTTGAAAGAATCTGGTCTTTACAAAAACTCCATCATCGTCCTCTACGGGGACCACTACGGAATTTCAAACTCCCGAAACCCAGCTCTCGCCCCACTGCTTGGTAAGAACTCTGAAACTTGGTCAAGCTATGACAATGCCATGTTGCAACGCGTACCTTATATGGTAGTCGTTCCAGGTATGGATAAGGGTGGCATCATTGATACCTATGGTGGTGAGATCGATATGCTCCCAACCTTAGAACATTTGCTGGGCATTGAGTCCAACAAATTTCTCCAAGTTGGTCAAGATATGCTCTCACCAGAACATGATCAAATCGTAGCCTTCCGCTCCGCTAACTACTTTGTAACTCCTGAGTATACGAGCTATAGTGGCCGGACCTATTACACAAAAACAGGTGAGGAAATCACGAACCCAGACGAAAAAACCAAGGAAGAACTGGACAAGATTAGGGAAGCTGCTAACCTTCAATTGAAGATTAGTGATAGCATCCAGACCGGTGATCTCCTTCGCTTCTTCAAGGGCAATGATCTTGGAAAAGTCAATCCAGAAGATTATTCCTACACCAATTCCTTCAAGGCATTGAAGAAGATTGAAAAGGAAAAAGGTGACAAATCAACCAGCCTTTATAACCAACGTGGCAACCAGTCCACAGTTGATCTCTTCAAGGCACCAACTTATAAAGAATTGCACCCAGAAGACGATAGTTCTTCCTCAACAGAGACCAGTAGCAGTTCTTCTAAATAAAAAGAATCCCTGAGTTTGAAAACTCAGGGATTTTATGATTTCTTTAAAAAGAACTTAGTCTAGGACTTCAAAAACAGAAGCTGTTAAATTCTCCACATAGAATGGTCGTTTATGACGACTATTACCAACCATTAATGTCAATTTATTTGAATTTTGGAGGTAATAAGGAAGTCCGCTGGCGTTAAAGATGACCACATACTTCTTGTCTCCTGTTAGTTCATAGATGACAAGACCACTGGTATCTGTCGCAGATTGGATAAAGACTTGTTGGTAGATGTTATCATAGCTTTCAAGCCCTAAGACAGGAAGACTTGTCTTCAAGGCGATCAAGCTTCGGATGTAGGCGATCGATTCCTTATTCTGACTGACCAAATCCCAATTGACCTGATTCACAAAATCTGGAGCATTGTAGGAATTCATGGCCCGCTCACGATCCAAAGGTGTGATCTCTCCATCAGGACCTGTCGCTACCAATTTAGTCCGCATAAACTCTTGACCCAATTGCATAAAGGTCATACCCTGGAAGAGCAGATTCATGGCCGTAGCCAACTCTGAGCGCTTGACCAAGCCTGCTACTTCTTCATTTGGATGGAGGGTCTGAAGCAAGTCATAGAGATTATAATTGTCATGAGCCTCCACATAATTCAAAACCTGATTCGGACTTAAATAATGACCCAGTTCCGCACTACCTAGAACAGCACGCGCAACGATATTCTCTGTTGATTTTCGGCTGACAAAGCCACGTTTGATGGAACCATAAACCTCAGCTCCTTTAATAGCATCGCGCTCCGTGTCGTTAAAGAATCCAATACGTGGCAATTGCGCCGCATTGTCTTTCTTAGCCTTGTCCTCTGGTGCGAGACCGGTTCCCATGTCCCAACCTTCTCCGTAAAGAAGAATGCGTGGATCCAGAGCATCCATCGCCTCCCGAATAGCATTCATTGTCGTCACATCATGAATGCCCATCAAATCAAAGCGGAAACCATCGATCTGGTACTCTTTTACCCAGTGCGTAAGGGAATCAATCATGTACTTGCGATACATTTCATGCTCACTTGCCGTCTCATTACCGACACCTGTCCCATTTTGGAAGCGCCCATCTGGCTCCATCCGGTAATAATAATCCGGAACTGTATTTTGGAAAGGACCATGCTCCGTTGAGTAGGTATGATTGTAGACCACATCTATGACTACAGAAATCCCAGCTTCATGATAAGCCCGGATCATCGTTTTAAGCTCTTTCATGGTTTGTTTGGGATTGGATGGATCTGTTGAAAAACTGGTTTCTGGTGCAGAATGATTCTGAACGTCGTAACCCCAATTGTAGGTCACACGACCTTCTTCATCGTACTGTTTATAGCGATCAGATATCGGCTGTAATTGCACGACATTGACCCCTAACTGACGGATATAATCAAAGGCAGTCACATCGCCATGGCTATTGACAGTTCCTTCTTGGCAAGCCCCCAGATAGGTCCCACGCAAAGACTCGTCCACACCTGATGTCGGTGACTTGGTCAAATCCCGAAGGTGCATCTCATAGATCACTGCTTGACAAGGATTGTCCAGGCGCCAGGGAGTCGCATCGGCGCCTTTTTTAGTGCCCCAATCAAACTGACGATCTGCTCTTGAGAGAATGGCTGAGCGCATTCCATCGGCTGTCGTGGCAATGCTATAAGGATCGCGCGTCACTTGAGTCTGGTGTTCAAAATGCACACGATAGTGATAAGTCATGCCACTTAAATTTCCTAGAAAATCTAGAATCCAAACACCTTGGGTGTTTTCTGAATGGTAGCTAGACTCTTGTTTGCCTCGCATCATCGGAATAGTCTTCCAAATAGGCGCATCCAAGTCTGTTGATTGATAGAGCAACAATTCAACTTTCTTAGCAGTAGGGGCCCACAGCTTAAAGCAATACTCCCCTTCTTCTTCGCGATAACCAAGCCAGCCTTGATAAGCCCATTTGGTGTCAAATTCCTTGGCATGGGTCGCCATATCGTAGGCATGAGGCTGACGATGACTATAAGCATGACTCGTCAAAGCAGCTTGCAATGAATAATAGACAGTATCGTCCCCATCGAGAATCCAAACTTCTCGAACATACCCTTCTGGTAAGAGTTCGATTTCAAAATCACGGGTTTTGGTGAGCCAATCTCCCTCTTTAACCAAGACATGACCCCGACTCAAGGCATCCTCACTCTCGTATACCAGATTTCCCTCTACTCCAAAATAATCCAACTTGGAGAAAGAGACTGATTTTCCTTCTACTTGATCCTGCCATTGCCACATATCATAGGCAAAATAATTTCCTTTTTGCTTATGAAAATGAAGCTTTACATGGTATTGTCGCATAACATTTTCCTATTTCCAATTTGATACCGAAGGAACCATTCGCTCGTGAAACACGTACATGGTTCCGACTATTTGTTTTTATTCTTCAGATGTGTGAACCAAAGCATCGTTGTTGATTTCATCAATATTCGCAAAGAATTCCAAGTGATTATGAAAGACTTCCAATTCAACTGGAGTATCTCCCCCATATTCGCCATCTAGATTGATGCGGAATGGTTGAGCATTTTTCCCTAACATTTCGATCGACAACTTCTTGGTCTTGAGATATTCTACATTTTCATCGTGCACATGCTTGCCTCCATTAATGGCCTGAATCATCAAGGACAACATGTTAAAGAGCTTAGCAGTTTTTACGATAATCAAGGTGAAGTTTCCATCATCGAGCTTGGCATCTGGTGCGACACTTTCAAAGCCAGCAATAGAGTTGGTCAAAGCCACAAAAATCATCGAAGCTGGACCTTCAAAAACGCCATTATCGTGTTCGATCCGCACCTTACGAGCCTTGTTTCGAGGCAACATTTTAGCTGCTTCTGCAACATAGGCAAAGTAACCCAGGCGAGATTTGACACTACTTGGGACACTGAAGGTCAATTCTGTCAGGGTCCCTGCTGCAGCAATGTTGATGAAATACTTGCTGCCATAGGCACGACCAATATCCATCTGAATGGTTTGATTCTTTTCGATAATGCGAGCAGCCGCCACAGGATCACCCATCGGGATCTTCAAGGCACGCGCATAGTCATTGGTGGTACCGGTCGGGATAAAGGCCATCTGCGGACGATTTTCCAGACCTGCAACCCCATTGACCACTTCGTTAATCGTACCATCTCCACCAGCAGCAATGATTAAATCAAAGCCTGCTTTAGCGGCTCTTTCTGCTTCATTTTGGGCAGAAAATGGTTCTGGAGTCGTTTGATAAGCGCTGGTTTCATAGCCCACGTCTTCGAGTACGTCCAAGACTTCCGCAATATTTTTCTTGATAATTTCTTGCCCAGAGGTCGGATTATAAATTAAACGGGCTTTTTTGATTCGTTCTACCATAAAGATCCTCTATAAACTTTCAAGCCAGGCCTCATCTTCTACCTGGATTCCTAATTCTTGTGCTTTGGTTAACTTGCTACCAGCGTCACTACCTGCAACGACCAAATCTGTTTTTTTGGAAACCGATCCAGTTACCTTAGCGCCCAGACTTTCTAATTTTGCCTTAGCTTCTGAACGTGTGAGTCGCTCTAGCTTCCCAGTCAAAACGACTGTCATTCCTGAGAGGGCCGCATCAGCAGCGACTTTTTCACCAAGATAAGTCATATTGACACCAGCTTCTTTAAGCTCTTGCAATAGGCGCTTGGATCCTTCTTGTGCAAAATAACGCTTGAGGCTTTCAGCCACGACCATACCGAGACTGTCAATGCTGGCAATTCGTTCTGGATCAGCTGTAGCCAATTGATCGAGGTCATGGAATTCTTGGAGCAAGATTTGACTAACCTTGCTACCGACATGGCGGATCCCCAAACCAAAGAGCAACTTCTCAGCTGAATTTTCTTTTGAAGCTTGAATGGCTTCATAGAGTTTTTCAGCAGATTTTTCTTTAAAGCCTTCCAAGGTCAAAAGATCCTCGATTGTCAGACGATAGATCCCAGCTACATCCTCTACCAACTGAGCTGCGAAGAGTTTCTCTACAACAGCTGGACCCAAGCCTGTGATATTCATAGCATCCCGACTTGCAAAGTGGTTCAATCCTTCCTTAATCTGAGCTGGGCAGAGCGGATTGATACAGCGAAGGGCCACCTCATCCTCAAAATGAAGCAACTCACTCTGGCAGCTCGGACAATGAGTTGGAATGGCTAATGCTTGATCAGATACCCGTTTATCTTTGACGACACGTAAGACCGCTGGAATGATATCACCAGCCTTGTAGACAATGACGGTATCTTCCTGATGAATATCTTTTTCAGCAATATAGTCCACATTGTGCAAGGTTGCGCGACTAACGGTGGTTCCTGCTAGTTGGACTGGCGTTAGATTGGCAGTTGGTGTCACAACACCGGTCCTTCCAACGGTCCAATCCACCGATAGGATTTTCGCTTCTTTTTCTTCAGCTGGAAACTTATAAGCGACAGCCCATTTTGGAGCCTTGACGGTAAAGCCTAGTTCTTCTTGAACAGCTAGGTCATTGACCTTGATGACGATCC
>CAJZGQ010000047.1 GCA_916048115.1 uncultured Streptococcus sp.
GGTGGGACGACGAAATCGAATTCTAACGAATTACCGATTTCTGTCCCACTCTCATCGTCTTATTAGAACAAGCCTTTGATTTTGTCCAAGGCACCGCTGACCATTTCATTTCCAGATACAAGCCCTTTGGCTTGTTCAAGGTAGTCACCGAGGTTATCTTTGTTGTCATCAACAAATTTCTTTGCAGCGTCGAAATCTTTCTTTTCGATCATCTCTTTAACTTGGTTAAATAAGTCCAATGGATTCATGTTAGGGTCTCCTAAAATATAAGTTGTGAAGTCAGGCTCGCGCCTTTTTCTCATCTATTTAATCATTTTTTTAGAGGTTTGACAACTAAAACGACTTAATGAAAAACCGTACAAACGGCCTCTGGAACATAGAAGTCGTCAGATAGAAGGGTCAATTTTCCGCTAGCAGGATCCCGCTTGAAGACGGTGGCATTAGGTGAATCTTGATGGGCTGCGATTAGGTGGTTTTGATCAGGACTAAGTGTGAAATCACGTGGATTGAGCCCTTGAGTTGGAACAATTTCAATCAGTTCTAGGCTACCATCAGCCACAACTTTGAAGACAGCAATGGAATTGTGAGCACGGTTAGATGCATAGAGGAATTTTCCATCAGCTGAGAGCTTGATCGCAGAAGCCCATTTTTGACCATTGTAGTCTGATGGAAGTGTGGAAACAGTTTGGAAGTGTTCGAATTCACCCATACCGTCATAAAAGAGCACATCGATCGTAGCATTTAATTCATTGATGAGATAGGCAGTCTTATAGTGAGGATGAAAGACCAGGTGACGAGGTCCTGCCCCTGGGGCTGTTTGATACTGATTGATCAGGGTTAGATTTCCTTCCTCGCTGACATCATAGACATGCAAACTATCTGTTCCTAGGTCACACGTGATCAGGTACTGATCTGGTGTAAGGTCTGCATAGTGGGTATGTGGACTTGCTTGATTGGCATGAGGACCACTTCCTTGGTGGGTGTCTTGATCGACAAAGGACAAACGTCCATCTGCCTCTAGCTGATATACGAGAACTTGGCCTTTGTGATAGTTGGCTCCATAGACCAGTTGACGCTTGTCATCGACAGAGACATAGCAGAGTGGTGCTCCCTCTTCAACGACGTGATTGAGCGGCTGAAAATCAGCTGTAAAACTTGCGATTCCTCCTTTTCCCTCTTCAGCTCCGACGCTATAAAGGTTGCCTTTTTCAGAAAAGGCGATATAGGTTGGATTGGGCTCAGCTGCCACTAGTTCCAGATGGTTCAATGTCCCTGTTTCAGGGTCAAATTGTGCCTTGTATATTCCTTTGGATTCTTTTTTGGTATAGGTACCGAAATAAATGGTTTGAGACATAGGTCACCTCGTATGATTTGTTAGGTTTATTATATCAAAGGTCCTATTGGAAGGCAATTGCTAGTTGAAAAGGGGAGAGCCTTTCTTTCTTATTTTGCTAGTTTTTTCGTAACTTCAAGCTCAAAAAATGCTAAAATAGAAACAGATTGAAATGAAAAGGAGTTCTCTGTGGATAATAAAGAAAAACAGTTTAGTTTGTCCTGGTTTTTTAGATGGTTTTTAGACAACAAGGCCATTACCGTATTTTTAGTTACCTTGCTGTTGGGCTTGAACCTTTTGGTTTTGAGTAAAATCACCTTTATTTTTATTCCTATTTTTGAGTTTGCAGGAGCCGTCATGCTGCCTGTTATTATCTCTGGTTTGCTCTATTACCTGCTCAACCCTATTGTTGACTTTCTTGAAAGAAAAGGACTAAAGCGGATTTTTGCGATTTCCTTCGTCTTTTTCTTGATTGCAGTGCTTTTAATTTGGGGTCTAGCTGTAGTGATTCCATCCGTCCAACGACAAGTGGTGAGTTTCTTTCATAACTTGCCAACTTATTTGGAAAAGGCCAATGCAACCATCGATGATTTTCTAGATAATCGCGTCTCCTCTGATATCAAACCCCAGTTAGATGAGATCACCAAGGAATTGTCTGCAAACATTACTTCTTGGGCCAGTTCGATCTCTGGGCGGGCTGTCAATTGGGTCAGCAACTTGATTGGAGTGGCTTCGCAAGTTATTGTTGCCTTGATCATCATGCCTTTTATTGTCTTTTATCTTCTACGAGATGGAAAAAATTTAAAGGGCCACATTGTTCGCTTCTTACCGACTAAGATTCGTAAATCAGCTGAACAAGTTCTCTCAGACGTCAATACCCAACTCTCCAACTACGTTCGAGGGCAAATTACGGTAGCCATTGTCGTCGCTATTATGTTCATCATCTTCTTTAAGATCATTGGTTTGCGCTATGCGGTGACACTGGGGATCTCTGCGGGGATCTTGAATTTGATCCCATACTTGGGTAGTTTCTTAGCCATGTTACCTGCCTTAGTATTGGGCTTGGTAGCAGGACCAGAGATGTTTATCAAGGTCTTGATTGTATTTGCAGTGGAGCAAACCATTGAAGGACGTTTTGTATCACCTTTGGTTTTGGGAAGCCAGTTAAATATCCATCCAATTACCATTTTATTCGTGCTCTTGACGTCAGGATCTATGTTTGGAATCTGGGGAGTTTTCCTTGGAATTCCAGTCTATGCATCTGCTAAGGTGGTGATCGGAGCTATCTTTGAATGGTATAAGGTCGTCAGTGGCTTGTATGAAGAACACAATGAAATAGAAGAGGAAACACACAGTGAGTCATAGTCAACAAATGGTAGAGGCTCTCGATCGGCAAGAGCTAGAAGAGGCAGAAGTTCAATTTCAACAGGCTTTGTTAGAAGATAGTGAAGCGCAATTATTGGATTTAGGTCAATATCTTGAAAGTATCGGTTTTTACCCTCAGGCAAAAGAAATCTATGAACAGCTTGCAGAAACCTATCCAGAAGTGTATCTGAGTTTGGCAACCATCCTTGCAGAGGAAGGCCAAATGGAAGAGGCCTTTGCTTATTTAGAAGAAATTGAGCCAGACTCTAACTGGTATGTGGCCAGTCTCTTGGTTAAGGCGGATCTCTATCAGATGGAAGGCCTAGCAGATGTAGCGCGTGAAAAATTAGTTGAAGCTGCTCATTTGTCTGATGATCCGATCATTCAATTAGGGCTAGCTGAAATTGATCTGGAATTGGAACGCTACCAAGAGGCCATCCAAGAGTATGCTCAGTTAGACAATCGGGAGATTTTGGAAGCAACAGGAATTTCCACCTATCAACGGATTGGTTTTGCCTATGCCAATCTTGGTAAGTTTGAAGCAGCTGTTCCCTTCTTAGAGAAAGCTCTGGAGATTGAGTTTGATGACCAGATTGCTTACGAATTAGCGACCTTATTGTCTGACCAAGAAGAATTCCAAAAAGCCCTGATCTACTACAAACAAATTGATACCTTGTCGCCTGATTTTGAGGGCTATGAGTATGGTTATGCTTTAGCTTTACAGTCTGAAAATGACCGTGAAAAAGCACTTGAGATTGCTAAACAAGGGATCCAGAAGAATCCATTTGATGCCCAATTGAAGCTCCTTGCTTCTCAGCTTTCTTATGAACTCCACCAGCCTGAGCAAGCAGAAGCTTATCTATTAGAGGCTAAAGAAGTGGCAGATGATCTCGAAGAGATTGCTCTTCGCCTGACCACCCTTTATTTGGAACAGGAACGCTTTGACCAAGTCTTGGATTGGCAAAATGAAGAAGTCGAAACAGTTGTCACCCGGTGGAACATTGCCCGTGCTTTGGCTGCCTTGGAGAAAACAGAAGAGGCCGTCTCAGCCTACCAAGAGCTCTATGAGGACTTAAAGGACAACCCAGAATTCCTCGAAGCCTATGTTTATTTGTTGCGTGAGGCTGGAGATGTGACGAAGGCGCGTGAAGTGGCTAATCAGTATTTGGCGATCGTACCAGACGATGTACAGATGCAAACCCTCTATGATAGCCTCTAATCAAAACCATATCGTGAAGATTCGGAATAGTTTGTGGTATACTGGTAGAAGATAGAATGAGGAGAGAAAAACATGGAACCAGTAAAACTTTTTCAATACAATACCTTAGGTGCCCTAATGGCGGGTCTGTACGGGGGTTCATTTACGATTGGAGAACTCTTGGAACACGGAGATCTAGGAGTTGGGACGCTTGATTCTATTGATGGAGAGTTGATCGTATTAGATGGTAAGGCATATCAGGCCAAGGGATCAGGGGATCATCCTGAAATAGTCGAAGTTTCTCCGGATGCCAAGGTTCCTTATGCAGCAGTCGTTCCTCACCAAGCAGAAGTGATTTTCCGCCAACGCTTTGAAATGACGGACGAGGAATTGGAAGCCCGTATTGAGTCTTATTATGATGGGGAAAATCTTTTCCGCTCTATTAAGATTCGTGGTGACTTTGCCAAGATGCATGTCCGTATGATTCCAAAATCAACACCAGAGATGAAGTTTGCAGAGGTTGCAACCCATCAGCCAGAGTATACACGGGAAAATGTCACTGGAACCATCGTCGGTTTTTGGACACCAGAAATTTTCCATGGCGTGAGCGTGGCTGGTTATCATTTGCACTTTATTTCAGATGACCACACCTTTGGTGGCCATGTCATGGATTTTGTCATCACAGAAGGGATTGTAGAGGTGGGAGCTATCGATCAGCTGGATCAACGTTTCCCAGTTCAAGACCGTCAGTACCTCTTTGCCAAATTCAATGTTGATGAGGTCAAAGAAGACATCAATAAAGCAGAATAAAAAGAGGCTGGGACAAAAGTCCTAGCCTCTCAATTATTTTTGGATTGTCGAGCAAGACGCAGTGGTTGAGTGGGCTCTACTACACTGATTTCATCAGCTTTACAGCCCTACTCAACTGTGCGGAGGTGGGACGACGAAATTGAATTCTAACGAATTACCGATTTCTGTCCCACTCTCTTTTATTTTTTGAAATCAGTCTGTTAGTTTCATGGCTTTGATTTTTTCTTCTTCGGGGGTGACCCGCAGAGTTTTTTGGCCGGTGTAGGTGACAAAACCTGGTTTTCCACCAGTTGGTTTATTGAGTTTCTTGGCTTCGATCATATCTACTTGGACCAGGTTTGAGAGACGGGCCTTGGAATAGTAGGCCGCCAACTCTGCAGCATCGGTCTTCACTTCATCTGATGGATTTAGATTTCCTGTAATGACGACGTGGCTTCCCGGGATGTCTTTGGCATGGAACCAGAGCTCGTCTTTTTTAGCAATCTTAAAGGTTAGTTCATCGTTTTGCAGATTATTGCGACCCACTAAAATGATAGTCTTTCCATCACTCGCCAGGTATTTCTCAGGTTTTTTCCGTTTATGAATTTTTTCACGGTTGCGCCGTTTGATAAAGCCAGTCTGGATTAACTCTTCTCGAATTTCTGCCACCTCAGCCAGGCTCGCTTGAGAAAGGGCTGTTTCAACCGTTTCAAGATAAGAAATAGTTTCCTTGGTTTCTTGAATGAGGATGGTCAAATGTTTGACGGCTTCTTTTAACTTCTGGTAGCGTTTGAAGTAGCGTTGGGCATTTTGATTGGGGGTCAGGGCCTTATTGAGTTGGATGGTGATCGGTTCATTGGTATAGTAATTATCCAAAACAACCTGGTCTTGGTCGTTTGGTACCTGATGGAGGAAGGTTGTCAACAATTCTCCTTTTTGGCGGAATTCTTCCGCATTGTCGGTCGCCGCTAACTCCGCTTCTTGCTTGGCTAATTTTTTCCGGTTCTTTTCAAGATCGTTTTCAACCTTGCGGATTAATTCACTGGCCTGTTGTTGCACCCGATCGCGCTCAGCCTTGTCTCGGTAATAGTCATCCAGCAGATCGGAAAGTGTCTCAAAGGTTTGATTGGTCGCATCTGCAAAGGGGATAGCCGAGAAGGATTTGGTCGTTAGGCGAGGCTCAGAAGGTGCCTCGAAAAAGGCACGGAAGGTCTTTAATTTTTCATCCGTCTCAAGTCGCTTGGCCAATTCTTGAGCCGTATCTCGCCCCAAACCTTGGAAACATTTTTGAAGGTTCTTTGGGCTTAATTCTTCCTTGTGAAGAAGGGCAAAAAGAGCTTCATCTCCAATTGTAAAAGGATTGACCGCGTCGGTTTTCGGAGGAGCTACATAGGTTGATCCAGGGAGAATGGTCCGGTAGCTATTTTGTGAGAAGCCGACATGTTTGATGGCTTCGATGATTTTATTGCTGGTGCGGTCTAGGAGAATAATATTACTGTGCTTGCCCATGATTTCGATCATGAGGCTGACAGAAATGGCATCTCCAATTTCGTTTTTATTGGAGACACGGATTTCGAGAATCCGGTCGTTCTCCATTTGCTCAATCCCTTCAATGACCGCGCCTTGAAGATATTTGCGCATAACCATAATAAAGGTATTGGGAAAGGCAGGATTTTCAAAGTTGGTCTGGGTCCGTTGAACCCGTCCAAAGACAGAATGGGCAGAGAGCAAGAGCTTTTGGTTTTTCCGATTGCCTCGGATTTGGAGCACCAATTCTTGCTCGAAAGGTTGGTTAATTTTTTGAATGCGACCGCTCAAGAGTTCGGCCTTCAATTCTTGCACCATATGGTGTAAAAAAAATCCATCAAAAGACATGGGATCCCTCATCATTCTAGCGTTTATTCTAGTAAATTATATCAAAATTAGTGCTGAAATCCCAGAAAGAAGCAAGGGGCTGTTCAATAGAAAATGCGAACGTTTTCAAAAAAATGCAGAAAAAGTATTGACATTTTTGAAAGAAAACTTTAAAATGTAAGAAATTAGAAAAGTAGTAAATGAAAGTTTCAAGAGAGCCCACGGTTGCTGAGAGTGGGTAGCGGCAGTTTATGAAATTGGACTAATGATGAGATGAATTTGAAACAATAAAAATTCGGTTGGCACACCTTATCGTGCAACTTGTTGCTAGACAAGACAGAGATATGGGGGAGGCTATCCTTTTCCCATAAGTGAGGTGGCACCGCGATGACACGTCCTCACATAGCTTTTGCTATGTGTGGGCGTGTTTTTTGTTTTAGATGAGAAGGGAGAAAAGAAATGAAGAAACGATGGCGTCGCAGTCTTTAGATGATGGAAAAAAAGAAGAAAATGAAAAATAGAAGAGGTATTAAAAATGAAAAATAAACGTTTAATGGGAATTATTGGTTTGATTGCAGCAGCAGTCATTGGGACAGCGATCTATTCAGCTACAGCAGGCAAAGACAACAAGGCAGCAAGCAGCAATGAAAAGGCTAAAGTTGGGGTCTTGCAGTTGGTCAGCCACCCTTCGCTTGATTTGATCTACAAGGGGATTCAAGATGGTTTAGCTGAAGAAGGTTATGACAAGGACAAAGTGGACATTGATTTCCTTAATGCTGAAGGCGACCAAAACAAAGTTGCGACCATGAGTAAACAATTGGTAGACAAGGATAACCAAGTCTTGATTGGGATTGCAACTCCATCTGCTCAAGGTTTGGCTAGTGCAACCAAAGACAAACCAATTGTCATGGGTGCTATCACAGATCCGGTCGGTGCTAAATTGGTCAAAGATTTAAAAAAACCAGGTGGCAATATCACTGGGGTATCTGACCACAATCCAACTGAGCAACAGTTGAAATTGATCAAAGAGTTGACTCCAAACGTGAAAACAATCGGGATCCTGTACTCAACCAGTGAGGATAATTCTAAAACGCAAGTAGAAGAATTTACAAAATTAGCTGAAAAAGCAGGTTACAAGGTGGTTCCTTATTCAGTCCCTTCTACAAATGAAATTGCTTCTACCGTGTCTGTAATGTCAGGCAAAGTCGATGCCATCTGGGTTCCAATCGACAATACTATCGCATCAGCCTTCTCAACAGTTGTCGAAGCCAACAAAACAGCTAAAAAACCAATCTTCCCAAGTGCGACAGCTATGGTAGAAGCTGGTGGTCTTGGTTCAGTCGTTGTCGACCAACACGATCTTGGAGTAGCAACTGGTAAAATGGCTGCGAAGATCTTGAAAGGTCAAAAACCTGCGGATACACCTGTTGAAATCTTTAGCCAAGGAAAATCTGTCATCAATAAAAAAGTCGCAGATGAATTGGGCATTACTATTCCAGAATCTGTCTTGAAAGATGCTGGACAAGTCATTAAATAAAAAGGAATCGAATCACAAGAATGGCAGGGGAATTTAGCATTGGTAGGTCTTTAAATTGTGACATTTAAAAATGTTTACCAGTGCTCACGACCAGCTTTGTTACTCATGATAGAGGAGAAAGAAGTGGAAGTCAAGATAACAGATCTTCATCCGACCCAACTATATTTATCAGAAAAGAAGTTACAAGCTATCCAGATGCTGGATCAGTCGGCAGACATCATCAATGTGGATCCAATTAGTGTTCTTGCATTTGGAAATCGCTTCTTGATTACAGACGGGCATCATAGGGCTTATCAGGCTTTATTAGCAGGTCGGGATACGATTTCTGCTGAGCTTGATAGAGATGGTGGCGATGAGTTGTATGCTCTCTATGCGCAAGCTTGCGAGGAAAGAAAGATAACCTCTGTTTTGGATTTAAAACATCGTATCTTGCCTCAAGATGAGTATGAAGCAAAATGGTATAACTGGTGTGATGGTTTTAACCAAGCAGCCACTCTTCTATTGAAAAGGCAAGCAGATGAAATAGACAAGGCAAATAGATAATGCACTGTCTCTTGTTCCTTTTTCTAGTGAATTGGTCTCATCTAACTTGTTTTTTAACTAAAAATCTGATAAACTATGTAGTAATTGAATAGAA
>CAJZGQ010000048.1 GCA_916048115.1 uncultured Streptococcus sp.
GTCTTGCTCGACAATCCAAAAATAATTGAGAGGCTAGGACTTTTGTCCCAGCCTCCTTTTTTATTTATCAAACTTCACTTCCTCAAGCAAGTACTCGATGAATTTTTCTCCCATTTTTGAGAGTGCTGTTTTTTCATGTTTGATGTAGACCAGCTCGATCGGGTCTTCGATATCAAGGGGAATGGAGACGATGTTATTTCCGTTGAGATTGCTGTTGAGAATCCCGGTCGCAATGGTGTAGCCATCCAGACCGATCAAGAGATTAAAGAGAGTCGCTCGGTCACTGACGACGATGGATTTCTTATGATGCTCTTGCGAGAGGATCTCTTCTGAGAAGTAGAAGGAGTTGTGGGTTCCTTGGTCATAGCTAAGGTATGGGAAATCTTCCAGATCAGATAAGTGAACGATCTCTTTCTTGGCAAGAGGATTGCTCTTGCTGACAAAGATATGAGGTTGCGCTGTAAAGAGGTGGGTGGCAATCAGGTGATTATCATCCAGCATCTTAGAGAGGACATCCCGGTTGTAGCTATTTAAAAAGAGTACGCCAACTTCGCTTCGGAAATTCTTGACGTCATCGATGATCTCCCAAGTCCGCGTCTCCCGTAGGAAGAGCTCGTATTTTTCCATGTCGCTTTTCTTCAATAGTGAAACGAAGGCCTCAACCACGAAGGCATAGTGCTGTGAAGAGACGCTGAAAAGCTCACGAGAACCCACAGGATTTTTATAGCGCTCGGACAAGAGGTCGATCTGCTCCACCACCTGGCGGGCATAAGAGAGGAACTCCATCCCATCGCGGGTCAAAGTGATCCCTTTAGGATTCCGGATAAAGATTTCAATTCCCATCTCATTTTCCAAGTCCTTGACTGCATTGGAAAGGCTAGGTTGCGTGATGAAGAGTTGTTTTGCGGCCTCATTCATAGAGCCGGTTTCGACGATTTTGATAATGTATTGTAATTGTTGTATTCTCATGCTTTTATTTTAACATAAAAGAGCGCGTTTTTCCCGTAAAATGTGGTCTTTCAAGGACTGTATCAGAGAATAAGACAGGCCGAGGGAGGTAATAGGAAGTAGGCTGGATCAAATGTTTAAAAAATAGAAAATTGGAAACAAAATCTCCATCTGGGGACTGATTTTGATGGAAAAATACAGTTTTGCCTTGCTTAAGGGGTGAGCTGATTGATAGAATGGTAAAAAATTGATTGAGGAGATCTTATGAAAAAACTCGTTTCCTGGTATAAGAAAAAGGATAAGGAATTGGAAAGCCATTTCACAGCCGGTCTGTTGCAGATCAATTTTGTGACCAATGCTTTGATTCTATTGGCCTTTTACATTTATTTTATTGTTAGTGAGTCGTTCTATGCAATAAAGGATCCATTCATTCAATTTAGTGTTTGGGCTATCATTGCCTTCACGATGGAGATCTTACCCTACGGTCTAACCATTGCCCTCTTTGTTCCCAATATTTTTGTCATCATTTATGGGATCGGCCGGTGGTCCAGCCTCCAGTTCAAAGAAGCTGAGGAAGAAGCTCCCAAAGATCCGGAACTGTTTGAGGATAGAGGGCCAGTAAAGGGCGAAGAACTGATAGAAGAGGATACATTCACAATTGAAACATCAAGTCCTAAGCCTGTCAAAGAGAAAAAGCAACAGCCTACCATTGTTCTTTGGTTTGGTCTCTTTGGTTGCTTTCTCGAAGCGATTTTCATTTACATCGTCAAGGAGATGACCTTTTACGATTGGAGTGAGAGTTTGGTCAATTCTCAGAAGCATGCTTTGATCTGGTCTGGCGCCTATCCGACCTTCTTCACACTGGCAGCTCTTACTTTACTAGCTTTGATTATTTATTCCTACAGAGATGCGAATTCACTCTCGCCGTTAGCAAATGTCTTCTGCATCAGTGGCATTCTAGGAGGTGTGGTTCTTCTCTTAGTTTTCGATAATCAACTGCAGGTAGCAAGTTTTCACACCTTTTTCTTACTGATCTATTCCATCTATCTCTTATGGGTTCGCATTAAGGAGTGGCAGGAAGATCGAACAGAGATAAGCTATGAGAATCGTCTGCTTCAATGGCTCCATCAGCTCTTAAATCGGTCGCGTAACTGGCCTTGGCTAGCGGTCCTTGTCGCTCTTCCAACCCTTGCCCTTGTTGTCCTTGTTCTCATGCTCTTTGGGCAGCAACCGGATTCCATGATCAAGGCCTGGACCAATACAGCTGACTGGGCCTTCTCACAGAAGATCCCTCCTCAGAATCTCATCATGGATGAGCACTATCTCTGTACGGTTGCGGCTGGCGGCCATGAAAATGTTGTCAAGCCCCAGCGGATGGGCGTCCGCCACGGTCATCCAGTCGTTGTCAATCGCCAGCTCTGTATTGCCAATGCCTTTGAACAGGTGCTAGAAGAAAAGACGCCACGATTCCATCGCTTCTTGCGTCGCAATTATGACCGCTATGGCTATCCCTTTGCCAAACATATCAAGAAGAAATGGGCTATGGACCTGATCTATTATCTGATGAAACCCTTGGAATGGCTCTTTTTACTGGTTCTTTATCTAGTCGATCGTAAGCCCGAGAACCGAATCGCTATGCAATACATCAAGCCGATTCCAGAAGATTTTGATCCCAAGAAAGCTTCCTAAGTCACCGATTTCTACTTGACAAGTGACAAGGAGCGCGATATAATGAGACAAATTTAACCTTTAAGAGGTCCAGAGAGGCCTGCAAGGAAAGACAGAAAAAAGATCAGCGGACGGTGTCTAGCTGATCATTTGTAGGGCCTTGCTTTTGCGAGGTCTTTTTTGCTGAAAGAAAGAAGAGGATATCAATGGTCAGTGACAGTTGTAAAAAACGCTTTGGCAAAATCATGATGGAGGAGATGGAGCTGGTCGCTCAAGAAGAGATAGCTCCCCGCATCTATTCTATGATCTTGAAGGGGGAAATGGTGGCGCAGATGCTACCAGGTCAATTCCTTCATATCCGAGTCCCTGATGGGGCCAAGCTCCTTCGCCGTCCGATTTCAATTTCTGAGATTGATCCTGAGACACAGACGTGTCGCTTGATCTACCGCATCGAAGGTGGGGGGACAGCTATCTTTTCCCAATTGCCAATCGGTAGCAAACTAAGCGTGATGGGGCCTCAGGGAAATGGCTTTGATCTCACCAATCTCGGCCAAGGTCAGAAAGCCTTGATCATCGGTGGCGGGATCGGTGTTCCTCCTTTGGTCCAAGTGGCCAAACAACTCCATGAGCAAGGGGTAGAAGTTGAAGTGGTTGTCGGATTTGCGACCAAAGAAGCCGTCATTTTGGAAGAAGAGCTTTCTCAGGTGGCTCATGTCACTGTAACGACAGACGATGGATCTTATGGTACCAAGGGCTATGTCTCGTCGGTTATTGATCAGATGGACCAGGAGTTTGACGCTATCTATTCTTGTGGAGCACCTGGCATGCTCAAATATGTCAATACCAAGTTTCATGACCATCCCCGCGCCTACATTTCCATGGAATCCCGTATGGCTTGTGGGATGGGGGCTTGCTACGCCTGTGTGGTGCATCTGGAAAATGAAAGCCAAGCAGCCAATAAGCGCGTGTGTGAAGATGGACCGGTATTTGAAACCGGTACGATTGTGATGTAGGAGGACCTTATGACAGCAAATCGACTAGCGGTATCCTTACCCGGTTTAGACTTGAAAAACCCCATCATTCCGGCATCTGGCTGTTTTGGTTTTGGTCAGGAATATGCTAAATACTATGACTTAGACCTGCTTGGATCCATCATGATCAAGGCGACAACTGCTGAGGCTCGTTTTGGTAATCCAACGCCACGTGTCGCTGAGACGCCTGCAGGCATGCTCAATGCTATTGGGCTCCAAAATCCAGGCGTAGACGTGGTCCTAGCAGAGAAACTTCCTTGGTTGGCCCAACATTATCCAGACCTACCGATTATTGCCAATGTAGCTGGCTTCTCCAACGAAGAGTATGCGACGGTATCAGGCAAGATCTCTCAAGCGCCAAATGTCAAAGCGATTGAACTCAATATTTCTTGTCCAAATGTAGACCATGGGAACAATGGTCTCTTAATCGGGCAGGTTCCTGAGTTGGCCTATGCGGCTGTGAAAGCAGCGGTAGAAGCGTCCTCAGTCCCTGTTTATGTCAAGTTAACGCCTAGTGTGGCAGACATTTCGCAGGTCGCAAAAGCAGCAGAGGATGCAGGGGCGACCGGCTTAACCATGATCAATACCTTAGTTGGGATGCGCTTTGACCTCAAGACTGGTAAGCCCATCATTGCCAATGGAACCGGAGGCATGTCGGGTCCAGCCGTTTTCCCAGTTGCATTAAAACTCATCCGCCAGGTTGCCCAATCCACTAAACTTCCGATTATCGGAATGGGAGGTGTGGATTCAGCCGAAGCAGCCATTGAAATGATGATTGCAGGGGCTTCTGCGATTGGAGTTGGAACCGCTAATTTCACTGATCCTTATGCTTGTCCAAGCATCATCGAAGATCTGCCACAGGTCATGGATCGCTATGGTATTGACACCCTTGAGAACTTCCGAAAACATGTACGGGAAAATCTACTGTAAATCCTTGACTTTTCCTAAATATCGTACTACAATAAATAAAAACCTTTAAAGCAGTCCAGAGAGGCTCCTAAGGTCTAGACGGTGAATCATGGTAGTTGTTCCTACCTAATTTTCGTGTAACCTTGCCTCGGGCAAGGTTTTTTTGTAGACAAAATGATCAATCAAAAAAGGAGTAATCCATGCGTGAAGAACGTCCTATTATCGCCCTTGACTTCCCAGCTTTCGAGGATGTCAAAAATTTTTTAGAGCATTTTCCAGAAGACGAAAAATTATTTGTAAAAATCGGAATGGAATTTTTCTATGCAGTTGGTCCTGAAATTGTACATTACCTCAAAGGGCTTGGACACAGTATTTTCCTTGATTTAAAATTGCATGATATCCCAAATACAGTCAAATCAGCTATGTCCGTACTGGGGACTTTCGGAGTAGATATGGTGACGGTCCACGCAGCCGGTGGTGTGGAGATGATGCGCGAAGCTAAGGCAGCTCTTGGTGAAGGAGCTAAATTGGTAGCCGTGACCCAGTTGACTTCTACCAGTGAAGAAGACATGCGTGATTGCCAAAACATCCAAACAACAGTCCAAGAATCAGTAGTCAATTATGCTCGCAAGGCCCAAGAAGCAGGCTTGGATGGTGTTGTCTGCTCAGCCCATGAAGTAGCCTTGATCAAAGATGCCACTTCGTCAGACTTTGTCTGTGTCACACCAGGGATTCGTCCTGCTGGAGCTGAAATCGGCGACCAAAAACGGGTTATGACGCCACAAGAAGCCCATAAAATTGGATCGGACTATATTGTTGTTGGACGCCCCATTATTCAAGCAGAAAATCCATGGGACGCTTACCATGAAATTAAGAGACAGTGGAATGCGTAAGAGCTACTAAAAGTGAAACTTTTGTAGCTCTACGGGAAGTCCTACGGGACCTTCCCTAACGCATTCACTAGATCACAGAAGAGAAAATGATCGTTTCTCTTCTGTGATCGTCGGAATAATCGAAGCCCGATAGGGCCTTCCCTAAACTATTCACTAGATTTAGAGGATAAAAATAATCGTTTTATCCTCTAAATCGTCGGAACACTAATCGCTACTAAAAGTGAAATTTTTGTAACTCTACGGGGCCTTCCCTAACGCATTCACTAACCTGTAATGTTGTTGTTTAAATCTAAAAATGATTTAATTCGTATATGATTAAAATCGTAAAAAGGAGTCGTCATGTCATTAGCTAAAGATATTGCTAGCCATCTTTTGAAAATCGAAGCGGTTTATTTGAAACCAGAAGAACCTTTTACTTGGGCATCTGGGATCAAGTCCCCTATTTATACAGATAACCGTGTAACCCTCGCTTATCCTGAAACTCGTACCTTGATCGAAAATGGATTTGTAGATAAAATCAAGGAAGCTTTCCCTGAAGTAGAAGTGATTGCAGGAACTGCAACTGCAGGGATTCCTCACGGAGCCATTATTGCGGATAAGATGAATTTGCCATTTGCCTACATCCGTAGCAAACCAAAAGACCACGGTGCTGGGAACCAAATTGAAGGCCGTGTACCACAAGGTCAAAAGATGGTTGTAGTGGAAGATTTGATTTCTACTGGTGGGTCTGTCTTGGATGCTGTCGCAGCTGCCAAGCGTGAAGGAGCGGACGTTCTTGGTGTGGTTGCTATCTTCACCTACCAATTGGAAAAAGCTGATAAGAAGTTTGCGGAAGCTGGCGTTCAACTCGAAACTTTGTCAAACTACACAGAATTGATCCACTTGGCAGAAGAACAAGGCTACATCACTTCTGAAGGTTTAGAGTTGTTGCACCGATTCAAAGAAAACCAAGAAACATGGCAAGATCAATAATGTAGTATAAGTCGGATGAAAGGTCCGGCTTTTTTGTATAGGAGGTCTCTGTTGCCCTTTTTTTTATCCTCTTCTCACTACTTGGTGGTAAAGTTGAAAGTCAAAATAATTTTAGGTATGATAGTAGTAATTGATTTCATAAGTCAATGATAAACAGAAGGATTTTAAGGGAGTATAACATGACAAAAGAGAATTATTTGCAAATAAAAAAGGAATATAGGATTCGATTCACAATGATGATCGTCCTAGCTATAATCGCTAGTGTATTGTATATTCAGATATTGCTTAGCCACTCTCATGAAGTGCCCTTTTTTATAACCTGTCTTGGAACTCTCACCTTCATCAATCAGTCATTGATTGCACCTGTCTTTTATGAGAAAAAAGCAGCTGAGGAGGAACATCCAGAATGGAAGAATTTATCAACAAAGGGAGTAGAAATTCCTCAGGAAGAAATTCAAAAACGAAATGGGATAGCAATCCTATCTTTCATTATTGTAATTGCTGGATTTCTCCTGTTATACCGACCAGCTCCAAAAACGGATGTAGGGACTGAGATAATAAAAACTCATAGTGAGATTCAGTCTGTTCCGGAAAGTTCAACAGATAAAGAATCTAGCACGGTCTCTAATTTAACACCACAGGATGTTCAAACCTTACAAGAATTGAAAGAGGATATCGAATCAAACACCCCATCAGATTCGCCATCACTGGATATCAATAAAGCAAAAGATCTTGCTGAAAAGGCACAGCAACAAAATTGGTTGAAAAGAGGGGAGTAAGAATTTTTATTGATAGTAGAAGCATATAGTTTATGTGAAGGAGTAGAGAGAAATCAATGACAGCAACAGTGTTCTGGCTTAGTTTGGGTATTCTGACCCTTGTTTTTCTTATCATTCTGCTCATCTTTTACACCTTGTATCGTCGTGAAATGAAGAAAAAAACAGAATCAACCGCAAAAGTTATGGGAGAAGTCGTTGCTTTTGATTCTAAAAATCAATTCCTTATATCCTTGCCTGTGGTGGAATATCAAGTCAGCGCCGAAAGCTACCAAAAGACATTCACTTATGCTTATTTTAGGGAGACCTCTTCTCAGTCAAAACAGACAGATGTTTTCAATAGAACCTATATTCTTGGAGCAGGTAAAAATCTGGATTTGCGGATGATATTCCCAATCGGGTCTCCCATGGCTGTCTTTTATAATCCAAACGAGCCACAAATTGGTTTTGTCGAACGCTATGCCGGCTTAGTCGGTTTTTATAAAATTGGAATGATTTTAACGACTGGGATTTATCTTGGGCTAGTATGCATACTAGCTTTGTTATGTTGAATTGTTTGGACCTATCTAAAATAAAAAAGCACATTCAACTCTATATATTTGATTGAATGAGAGGATTTTCAATGCTCAAAAAAGGGACATGTTTTAATATCAGTTTGAATGGGAAAAGGCCTCTATGGGGATTCTTTTTGTTGGTGACCGATCAGGGAGAAGAATTCATCATCAAACGAAATAGTAAGATCCCTTTTGATAGATACCGTAAAGTGTGTCAGACTACCTATTCATTTAAAGATAAAGTCTTTACAAAGAAAGCTCCAAACAATCTTTCGGCCGTCATTGGTGTTCCACTAGGTTTGTTATTAGCAAGAACATTTAGAAAGATCCTTCCCATGGACCTTTTCTTTGGAAAACCGAATCTTGATTTGGATGTTAGAGAAGGAGTGGTGAACGTTCTGATATTTCTTCTTGCTGTCATCGTCACTTTATGGTTGGTCACTATTGCCAGATATCTACAGTTGAAACGCTTTGTTGAAAAAAATGGAGCGAAGCTAGAAGTAGTAGGTCAGATAAAACCAGTAGAGTATCTTCAAAAAACGTCAAATGGAAGCGAGGTGTGGTGAATGCGAAAAATGAGAAAACGACAGTTGTTTGCGCTTGTTTGTTTAAGTGCTCTACTCCTGTTTTTTGCGTATTTTGTTCAAATGCGCTTGTTTTTGGCCTTGATTTTATGTTTAATTGTGATCTTATTTTTTAGAGGACTCGAATTCACAGAGTCTCGGGAAATAGAGTTTGATTTCAAGGAAGATCGTAAATAACAAAGATAATTCCTCAACCTAAAAGATTTCGTATCAGTCCAAAACAGCAGAAATGCTGTTTTTTTGATATAATGGACCTATGTTATCGAAAAGTAAACGTATTCTATTTGGGATGCTTCATGTTGTCATGTTGCTAGTGATGGTCCACTGGTTCTTGATCAGTGTGACCTATCTGAGAGAGATTTCATGG